>JALOLW010000365.1 GCA_025455795.1 Spirosomataceae bacterium | reverse complement strand
TCTTATTCTTGTTTCTTGCACAGTGATCCCTGTAAATCGAATACGTGGGCTAAGCATTTACACTTCTTCAATCTATCTACATCGTTCTTGTTAGGCTAAATACTGACTGCGCTGTTAGGCGTATTTTTGTTCGAGTTAACGGTGTTCTGTGCTGCTATATACCCGGTACTATAGGCCTAGATGTAATTCTGCTTTTCTGGCAGTTTCATTATCTTTTCTTGACTTTGGCTAAGACTGCCGACACTTCGCTTCCGTTCTGCCAGAATAACCCGATTTTCAGAGTTTCTGTCTCCTGTAATTCCTCCTGTATTTGACATAACAATAATTGCTCCGTTGGCGGTACGTTCAAATTTTAAGTCCGAGTTGTCCAAACAAAAATTGTAGAACTCATCATCAGTAAATCCTTCGACTCGCCTAAACGACAGGGTAATGGCTTCCATAGCGGTAAAACTTTGGGTAAAAAAGCGCATCTATCGCGCTTTGACAAAGATACAAAAGATTTCAAGACCACTGTTACAAGTATAAGTTTTACCAACTCGGCCTTTGTCAAGTGTCTAAACGCCTCTTACAATGAAAACCTTCTTCACGCTCTTTTTTATTTCGTGGTTTACGTGCAGCTTGGCTACGCCCGTGCGCGTAGGTGTGGCGGGCATGACCCACAGCCACGTCCACCAGATTTTGCGGGCATCCACTACCAATCCCAATATCCAAGTAGTGGGTTTTGCCGAGCCAAACAAGGCCGTGGCCATGAAATATTTGAAACAGTACAATCTGCCCGAGTCGCTGTGGTTCAGTGATTTACCAACGCTTATTGCCCAAACCCAGCCAGAGTTGGTGTGTGCCTTCAATAGCATTTATGAACACAAAGAAGTAGTCGAAATCTGTGCGCCACGGGGTATTCATGTCATGGTAGAGAAGCCGTTGGCGGTCAATAAAGCCCACGCCGACGCGATGGTGAAACTCGCCCAACAGCACAAAATCCAACTCTTGACCAACTACGAAACCACTTGGTACGCCAGTCACCAACGCGCGGCGGCGTTGCTGTTTGACCAAAAAGCCTACGGGGAGATTCGCAAAGTAGTAGTACACGACGGCCACAAAGGCCCGATGGAGATAGGCTGCCCGCCCGAGTTTTTGGAGTGGCTCACCGACCCCGTCAAAAACGGCGGCGGGGCCATCATTGATTTTGGCTGCTACGGCGCCAACCTGATGACGTGGCTCATGAAAGGCCAACGCCCCCAAAGCGTAACGGCCATTACGCAGCAAATCAAACCGAGCATTTATCCCAAAGTAGATGACGAGGCCACCATTATCTTGACTTATCCCACGGCACAAGCCATTGTACAAGCCTCGTGGAATTGGCCTTACGACCGCAAAGACATCGAAATTTACGCCCAGAACGGCTACTTGGTATGCGACAAAACTCTCCAAATGCGCGTAGGTGATACCCAAAATCGCCAAATAAAAGAAGAAATGCGCTCCATCGAACCGCTCAAAGCTCCTTTCAACGACCCGTTTACTTACGCGGCAGCCGTGATACGGGGCGAAGTCAAGTCAGAAGACGACCTATCATCGCTCAAAGTCAATCACATTGTGGTTGAAATTTTGGACGCGGCGGTGCAGTCGGCCAAGACGGGGAAGACGATTTATTTGAAATAGTTCCAATCAATAATTCACTTCCTCTTCTTTTTCTTTCTCGCCAAACAACGCCCGAAAAGTCCCCGACATCAAAATCAGGTTATCTACGCGGTTTTTGGCTTGGCTGAGAATATGCACGTTGTAGCCTGCCTCTATCATTTGTGACAAAGAAGCCGACAACATACACATTTCTTCGACATTGACCGAAAAATTATTGACTACATACTTCTGAAAACCACGGTCGCCCTGGTTGGCAAAATACAACACCAAACAGTAATCTTTGCCTTCAAAATACGAAATGACGCGGTCGCGGTCAAACTGCTTGGGCATCTCTTGGTGGTCTATCAAAGAATCAATGATGCCGACCTCCTCGTTGGTCATGTAGAGGTGCGGTGTCAAATACACGGGTGGCTGATAATTCATGTTCTTAAAAATTCTGATTTTTGGAATACATACACGTACATAACGCAGATGTTGGGACAAATGTTGAAGATAAAATTCAAAAATCATAACTTTTTTTAGAAAACATTTGATTATTCAAAGAAAATAATTGCTTTAATTTTAGCCTATATCTTCAAAAATTAAGTGCAAATACTCAAAAATAGCTTCAGCCAAATATAATTTGGCGACTAAAATCGAATTTTTAGTTAGAATCACTTAGTTTTAACACTAAAAAATAGTGATTTCACAAATTCAAAAAAGCGTTTTTACAGGCATCCAAACAATCTTCAACGAGGTCAGAAGTGGGCTTGGTGGCGTCGAGCCAATGAATAAGAAGGCCGTCGCGTTCCATTTTACGGAAGTAGGTCATTTGACGTTTGGCAAACTGATGAATAGCGACGTTGAGGCGAGTTGTCATCGTATCGTAGTCCATTTCGCTCGTCAAGTACTGCGTGATAAATTTGTACTCTAAACCATAGTACACGAGTTGTTCGGGTGTGAGGCCGCTGTCAAGTAGCTGCTGCACTTCTTCTACCATGCCGTTTTGGAGTCGTTCGTGCAGGCGGGCAGTGATGCGCTCGCGGCGAAGCTCCACGGGAAGAGAAAGGCCGAAAATGAGGTATTGGGCATTGCGTGTTGCGTATTGGGCATTGGGTATTGCGTATTGCGTATTGCGTATTGCGTGTTGGGTATTGGGAAGATGCGGATTTTGGTAGAGATAATGGGCGATTTCGATAGCGCGGATGAGGCGTTTACGGGTAGAAGTATCGGCCATAGGAGTATAAGCAGAAGGTGAATTTTGAAAAATGGTAAGCAACTCATCGTCAGTACGTTGGGCCAGTGCCTGGCGCAGTGTTTCATCAACAGGAATGGCCGTAAATTGATAATTTCTCAAAACAGCTTCTATGTAAAGCCCCGTACCGCCGCACAAAATGGGCTGCTTTTGGCGAGCGTCAATGTCGGTCAAAACTTCCTGAAAATCTTGCTGAAACTGATGCACGTTGTACTGCGCCCCTGCGGCCAGGATATCAATCAAATGGTACGGAATAGCTTCATTATCAACAAAGTACTCCGACAAGTCTTTGCCCGTACCAATGTCCATGCCGCGATACACCTGCCGCGAGTCAGCACTAATGACCTCGCCGCCAAGCCTACGCGCCAAGTGCACAGCCAAGCGTGTTTTGCCGCAGGCCGTAGGGCCAAGAATGACGATGAGCGGAAGAACAGTTTTCACCTCAGTGTCGCGCCTCCAAATCCACGGTTTTGGTGGGGTCTATTTTAAGCCACAGCAATGCCCCGACGAGCAAACAACCCGCAATGAGCAACAGCGGATAGTTGAAGTTGTGGGTTTGCTCCACGATAATTCCAAAAATGATGGTGATAAAAAAGCCACCCAACTGCCCCGCAAAGTTCATCGAACCCGTCACGGTGCCTGCGTTGCGCTTGCCAATATCAACACAGACCGCAAAAGTGACGGGCAGGGCTAAGTCTTTCATCAAGACACAAATAGCGAGCAAGTAGCCTGCAAGTTGGTTGTCGGGCGTGAGGCCCGCCCACAAAAAAAACACTGCCGAAAGGGCTAATCCACCGCCGCCTACCACACGACGGCCAAATTTGAGGCCGTGACTTTTGACCAACATATCGCTTAGATAACCACCTACCAAACAGCCGATTGCCCCCAAAAAGTAGGACAGAAAAATAAAGTTTTTGGTTTGTTCTTCGCTCAAGCCGCGTCCTTCTTGGAAATAGGTAGAAGACCAGTTGGTAAAAAAATACGACCCGTAAAAAAACAGGTGGCACATCAGCATCAACGCCCACAAATTGGGCTGACGCACGATGGCCTGCCACGGAATGCGGTGGTCTTTGGGGTTGGCGTTGCGGTGTGCTTCGATGTAGGCCACTTCTTGGGGCGACACTTCGGGCTTTTCGGAAGGCTCATCACGAAACCAAGTGTACCAAACTACTGCCCAAACCACGCCTACCACGCCCAATACCACAAACGCCCACCGCCAACCCACCGAATGTACCAGCGGAATGACCAACAGCGGCGTAAGTGCGCCCCCAAGCCGCCCTGCCGCCCAGATGACAGACTGTGCGCGGCCTGTCTCGGCTTTGGGAAACCACTTGGCTATGACAATGGCGGCGTTGGGATATGCCCCCGCCTCGCCCATACCAAACAAAAACCGCACGATGAGCAAATACCAAAACCCAAATGCCGCGCCCGTCAAAGCCGTGAAGCCCGACCACCAAAGCACTACGCGCGTGAGTACACGGCGCGGGCCGAGGCGGTCGCCGAGCGAGCCTGTGGGGATTTCAAACAGTGCGTATGCCAACGAAAACGCGCCGAGAATATAGCCAAACTGGGCGTTGTTGAGTCCCAAATCTTCTTTGACATACTTGCTGACCACGTTCATACA
>JALOLW010000364.1 GCA_025455795.1 Spirosomataceae bacterium | reverse complement strand
AAGTCTGATAATGACCCTGGAGAATTTGGGCAAGAGCGTAAAAGAAAAGCATTTGCGTATTCTTTTTTTGTAACAGGTAGCCAAAAAATTACCATTCGAAATCGGCAATATACTGAGCCAACGATTATAGCCAATAACGAAAAAGTACTTTCTTGGTTGCGTGAGAACGCACTTTCATCCAAGGGGAAAGGGTGGTTTGCGGTTGGATTTGGGGCTTTTCGAAGGCTCACTCGCTCAAATCAAATTATTGTTCCATCGTTACAGTCACCCACCAGATACACCAATTTTTTGACTCAATTTAATGAGAATGAGCCACTTGCGGCTTTCGAGCGTTGGATGATTTATTTGGATTATCAAATCATTAAAGACGGCAATAAATTGGCCAAAAAACAACGTGAGTTAGGCGTGCAAGCCATCAACAGTATGTTACCAGAAGGCGTTTCATTTGATTCGATTACTTCAGATGGCAAAATTCTTTTTAATACGCAAGGTCAGAAAGTGCCTACTATCAATCTCAGTGATGGATACCGTAGTGTTTTGGCTTTGGTTGGTGATATGATCTGGCGAATGTTAGAGGCGTTTCCTGATAGTGATAATCCTTTAAACGAGGAAGGGGTGGTTTTAATTGATGAATTAGACATCCATTTACACCCTATTTGGCAACGTTTTATTGCTCAATATTTACGCAAGCAATTCCCGAATGTACAGTTTATTGTTGCCACTCACAGCCCTTTGATTGCGGCTGGTGCAGGCGAAGACGCTGTGGCGTATCGTTTTAAGCTGCAAAACAACGTAGCTCAGGTATCGTTAATAAAACCCGCCATTTTCGCCATGGATGTGAACCAGATTTTACAAACAGATGCTTTTGGGTTAATATCTCCTTTTTCACCAGACATGGAATTGAAATTGGAACGCTATCATGCTATCAGCAGAAAAAAAACGCGCAACTCAAAAGAAGAGAATGAATTGCAGGCACTCCTCCCGTTTGTATCAGCTGCTATTCATTATGATCCTACCCCTGACCGTTTAGAGATGGAAATTGAAGCTTATATTACCGAAAAATTAGGAAAATGATTAAGGTTGAGAGACTAAATAAACCCCAAGTTTTGGTTCAAAATGCCGCTTCATGGACTCGCAAATTAGAAAATGCCAAAACCAAATTAGAGATTGACAAAGCAGAATCGAAATATCGCCACGAAGAAATCAAGAATACTTTGAAAGCAATGTTTCACGGCAAGTGTGCCTATTGTGAAAGTCAAATACTACACATTGATTATGGACATATTGAGCATTTTCGACCAAAAAGAAATCCTAAATTTAGGCACCTGACTTTTGAGTGGACTAATTTACTACTGGCCTGTGGTGTATGCAACAGTAGAGAAAATAAGGGAACAAAATTTCCCGAAGAGGCAGAAAATGGCCCGTTGATTAATCCATCCGATGATAACCCTGCCCAACATTTTGATTTTATTTTTGACGATATTACAAAAATCGCCAGTATATATGGCAGCACCCTAAGGGGCGAATTAACCGAAAGAGTTTTAGGTTTAAATCGTCCTGAACTCCTCAGATATAGGTCAAAACAAGTGAAAATACTCGTTTACTTAGCCCTAAAAGCTTCCGAAAATGATTCACGAGCAACCGCTTTACTTCAACAAGCCTGTGATGAAAGTAGTGAATACGCAGCGTTTGCGCGAATGTTAAAATTACGTTTTTGCCAACGACTATGAAGTAGTCATCAAAGGCAAAGACCAACAACTCGAAAAAGCCGTGGAGGAGTTGATGAAGGAGGTGAAATAAGCCCCTTTCCGAAGAAAGAACCTAAAACATGAGTCATCCCGAATTTTAGAAAAGAACCTCCTTGTAATTTTGAGAGTCACTACAAACTCAAAAACAGGGAGGTATTTTTATGTTTAAAACGATGTTTATCGAACTTAGGCAAAGATATAGATTTTTTTTGGGGGGGGGACGCGCGAGCCGCTCAACCCGTAGCGTGAATTTCTGCTAAGTTTTCAATACCTTTGCACTCTCGTTTAAAAACCAAAAACAATTTTCCAATGGAGTTATTGAAAGATGTAGCCAATTTCTCGGGTAAAAGCGGTTTGTACCGTATTTTGAAGCCCGGTCGAGCTGGCGTGATTGTAGAAAGCCTTGATGACAAACGCGAAAAAATGATGATGGGCGCGTCGTCGCGCGTGTCGGTATTGAAAGATATTTCGATTTTTATGGCCGATTCTGACAAAGCCACACCGCTTCCAGAAGTATTGCTCAGTGTTCATGCCAAATACGAAGGGCAGGAGTTGGACGTAAAACAAATGTCTGACTACCAGCTTACTGACTTTATGGCAGAGGTGTTGCCCGGCTACGATACCGAAAAAGTGTATCTCTCGGACATCAAAAAACTCATCAACTGGTACAAGATTTTGACCAAATATATGCCAGAAGTATTTGAGGCAAAAGCCGAAGAAGTTCCTGCTGAAGAGACAACGACGGAGGCTTCGGCGGCTGAATAAAGCGTTGGGTGGTTTGAAATACTCAAATAACTGAACGAATCACTGACAACAAATCACCGACTGTGTTTCAACTCCTTCGCAACATGGGTTTTCGGTACGTGTGGTTTCGGCTCATGTACGAATTACGCCGCCGCACGGGGCTTTTGAAGGCACAGTTTCCTACACAACCACCGCACCGGTCGTGGTTTCTGCTCAGTGAGTGGAGACTATCGCCGGTGCGGTTTTTTTTTGATGCCCTACCAAACGGCCAACGCCAAAGCTGCCCTTCACTCCAAGAGCAAATCACGCAGTATCGCGCGGGTAATCTGCTCTTTTTCAGTTCAAAATACTACGCCGTCACCGATTGGCTCACCAACCCCGCCAACGGCTATCGTTACGACGCCACCCGCCACTGGACGCAAATCGCCGACCTTTCGCCCGAAGCTGGCGACATCAAGTACGTTTGGGAAAAGTCGCGGTTTGCTTTTCTGTACTTGCTCATTCGCCACGACCACTGGCAAGACGAAGACATGGCCGAAACGGTTTTTGCCGAGATTGAGCATTGGATAGCGGCCAATCCCATCAACTGTGGCCCCAACTGGCGGTGTAGTCAAGAAATCTCGCTACGAGTACTCAATTGGACCTTTGCGCTGCATTATTACAAAAACTCGCCCGCGTTTACCGAAACGCGGTTTGAACGCATCATGCACCTGATTTACTGGCAAATGCGCCACGTTGAGACCAATATTGACTTTTCGCGCATTGCCGTTCGCAACAACCACGCCATCACCGAAACCCTGACCCTGTATTTGGTGGGACTGCTGTATCCATCTTTTCCCGACTCGGCGCGGTGGAAAACGCGTGGCAAACGGTGGTTTGAGGAAGAAGTGGCCTATCAAATTTATGAAGACGGTACTTTTTTGCAGTTTTCGATGAATTACCACCGAGTAGTCGTGCAACTGCTTACGTGGGGACTGCGGTTGGCGCACCTCAACGGGGAGCGTTTTGCCGAAGTAGTATATGACCGCGCCAAAAAATCACTCGAATTTTTGCGCGCTTGCCAAGACCCGCACACGGGGTGGCTTCCCAACTACGGCAACAACGACGGCGCGTTGTTTTTTCCGCTTTCTTCGGCTCACTTCCGCGACTATCGCCCGCAGTTGGCGGCTTTGGAGGCAGTTTTGACAGAAAATAGCGAGCGTCGTACTGACGAACAAAAGCACCTCGAAGAACAAGAAGATTGTTTTTGGTATGGTTTGGACAATACAAAAAAAACAAAATCGGCCATTCAACACCCACTCATTCAGGCATTTGACAGGTCGGGCTATTATACCTTCCGTGATACCGACTCGCTGACTTTCATCCGCTGCGGGGGATACAAGGATCGCCCTTTCCAAGCTGACAACCTGCACCTTGATATTTGGGTCAATGGAGAAAATATTCTCCGCGACGCGGGTTCGTATCTCTACAACACCGACGAAAAATGGACGCGCTATTTTGCGGGGACTGCATCGCACAATACCGTCATGCTCGGCACTCACGACCAAATGCGCAAAGGCCCACGCTTCATCTGGTACGATTGGGTCAGAGAGGCCAAAGGAGAGTGGAGTCATTTAGATTCCTCGTGCCTCGGAATGACAAATGAGGTGATTTTTGACGGCTCTATTCGTGCTTTCGCCCACGTGGGTTCGCACATTATTCACCGCCGTCGCGTCACCAAAGTCGCGGGCAAACTACATTGGACAGTAGAAGATTGGCTCGAAAATGCTCCCCCAGACCTTCCCATTCACCAAATTTGGCATCCGTCAGACGCATTTTTTGCAGATTTTACTCTCACGGCTTTTGACCACGAAGGACATGAACTGACCGTAGCCGTGACAGAGGGGTGGTATTCTGGTCTTTATGGACAAAAAGAACCCGCCAAACGATTGGTTTTCAGCACGTCTTCGCGCTACCTCAAAACAGAAATAAAACGAGTATAAAAGCGACTACCCCCAAGTATCGGG
>JALOLW010000363.1 GCA_025455795.1 Spirosomataceae bacterium | reverse complement strand
ATTTTGAGGCTTTACGCCGAGGGCTTCCAGCAGCATTGGTATCACAATGCCTCCCGTGGAATTGACGGCGTCTATGGCAATTTTGAAATTTTTGGCTTCTATGGCTTTTTTGTTCACCAATGGCAAGGCCAAAATCATTTCGATGTGCTTTTTGAAGTACGAATCATTGGCTTGGTAGCCGCCCAATTTTTTGATTTCTACAAAATCGAAATCTTCACTGTCGGCCAGTGCCAGCACCTCCGCGCCATCGGTACCAGAAATAAATTCCCCCGCCTGATTGAGGAGTTTGAGCGCGTTCCATTGGATAGGATTATGGCTTGCTGTCAAGATGATACCGCCCGCCGCTTTTTCTGCTGGTACGGCTATTTCTACCGTTGGCGTGGTAGAAAGACCCAAATCAATCACCTCAAAACCTACGCCTTGCAAAGTAGCCGTAACGAGTTTGGAAACCATTTCGCCCGAAAGTCGCGCGTCACGTCCGATGACAATGCGCGGGTTGTCGGGCTGCTTGCGTCTGAGCCATGTACCAAACGCTGCCGCAAATTTGACTACATCAATGGGGGTAAGCGAATCCCCCGTTTTACCGCCTATCGTACCACGAATGCCCGAAATAGATTTGATTAATGCCATGATTGGTTTGTTTCTTTTGACAACATTTGACGACCACACTACAACCAATGTCGGTGGATATGGAAGCGACAAATTTAGGATATTTTTAGAGAAAGGAAGCTAAATTTGCAAAATCGCGTTACTTTTCCGAAGTTCGCCCAGTCGAAACAGTATTTCACCAAAACCTCCTTACAACTATGCGCAAATGGATTTTTCTTTTGGTATTGTTACTTATCGTAGGCGGATTTTTGTATTACGCCACGTTTGGATATTACAGTGACGGCACGCGCGTAGGCTCGCTCGTGAAACTGAGTCGCAAGGGCTACATTTTTAAGACTTACGAAGGTGAGTTGCTTGTAGGCGGGATGTCGGAAGGAACGGGTACGCTCAACAGCACCAATTGGCTCTTTTCGGTAGATGGCGACAATGAGTCGGTGGTCAATGCCCTCAATGAATCACAACGAACAGGGCAGCGCGTCGCCTTGCACTACGAGGAGAAGTTTTTTCAACTGCCTTGGAACGGCGACACGCAGTATTTTGTGACTTCGGTGGAGCTAATACCCGTAGCGCGTCCTGTCGTTCCTACGATGGTAGTGCCTGCTCCGCAGCCCGTACCTCCCGTTCAAACTACCCCCGATACCACTCAAAAGTAACATTGTCACCCAACAAAAACGCCACGAAAGCTGTATTCGTGGCGTTTTTGTTGGATAAAAATATCGGCTAAAACAACAGACTCAAGCCGCCGTTGAGGTTCAATAATCCAATGGGATGTACTTCGCGGAGGGTTTCATTGACAGTTTCTTTGCCAATGGTGAGGGTACTGTTTACGTTGTTAAACGATGCGCGGGTGGTCACGTAGTCGCCATGAATGGCAAAGGCCAAATTGCGGGTGATTTTGCAGCGAATACTCGTGCCTACGCCCGCCGTAATACCTCCTGCCCGTAGCTGAGAAGTGCGAATATAAATCGGTACTTCAAAATACTGTCCTTTGAGTTCGGTAGAAGGCCGTTGAATCCACGAATACCCCCCCGACACGCGCACGTCAAACATCCACAGCCCCGCCGAAAACGAAGCGTAAGGCCCCGCCATTGCGTGGGTGCAGTTCCAAGTTCCGCCGTTGGCCGTCCACGAAGCCCCCAAATGACTTTTTTGGATGTTTTGGAGCATCTGCCCCGTGCCAGATTCGTTGAGGCAGTTGGTTACCGACCCCATCACTCCCAAAAATCTTCCCAACCGATAGCCCGCGCTCACTTGCATGGAGCTTCCACGTAAGGCGGTTACGTCGGAGGTGGCGGTGGGGTCGGCTTTCATCAGTGATTGAATGGGCATACTCACGCCGCCCGACAAATTGATGAAACCACGGTGGTCTATGCGCGACAATATAAAACTCTTCTGGGCTACGGCGACTTGTGTGCTTATTGCAAACAATACGGAGATACAAATCTTTTTCATTTTTGTACGGATTAAGGTTATAATCAAAGCCTAACAAAATCCGTGCCAAAAAATTAAATTATTGAAAATCAAACACTTGACTGCGGGGGGCTAAGGTTTTCTTATTGTATCTCAAAAAACATCTCTGCTTTTTCTGAAATAGCACTAATCGTTTGCTGACAAGAAATGCAGTGCTTAAAACAAACTCCCCTGCACTACTTTGGGCTGAATACGGGGTGGTGAGAGATGTAGGCCACAGTGTAGATTGAGTTGTTCGACCCAATATTTGGCAAGTTCGGGTGCGTGGCTGTTTTCGCCACAATGCACAAAAATATAGGCTTTGTGAAGACCTGCGCCCTGCCAAGCACGCACCCGTGTTACCCACGCACCCACACGGGTGTAATCAGTAGGGTGGAGTTCGTTGCCCACAAACCGCAACGTCAGGATAGGCGTACTGAGGCTTTGATGCACCACGTCGCGTCTGCCTGCCACGTCCGAGATGACCGTACCCACTTGATACCGACTCAACAAATCCATCGCTTCCGACCAAACGGGTTCTTCAAACCACTTGGGTTGCCGAAATTCTACCGCCAACGGAAAGCCTGCGGGGATTTGGGCTAAAAACTCCTCCAAAACGTCCATTTTCCACGGTCCAAAATAAGGGGCTAATTGCAGAAAAGTGGTGCCGAGGTGCTTACCAAAACCCAAACTCGCTTGCACAAACGCCTCTGTCAATGCCTCACTGCTGAGGAGTTGGCGGTCGTGGCTGATTTCTTGGGGCCATTTGGGGCAGAACAAAAACTCGGTTCCTGCCACACTCTCTACCCAACGTTTTACGGTACTTTCAGCGGGGATTTGGTAGTGCGTTACGTTGAGTTCGATGGTGTTGAACTGCCGCGCGAAGTGATACAAAAAATCTTTGTCTTTGGCCGTAGAGGGGTAAATCTTACCGAGCCAGTCTTTGTTGGCCCAAATAGGCGGCCCTACAAAAACTTTGGGCGACGTAGCAGGGGGCAAAGCCAATACCCGCTGCGTATGCGGGTGGTCGGGCGGAAGTGTAAAATCAACGTTGGAAATATCTTCTAATTTGCCAAAATCCATCGGTTTTAGTGATTCGTTATCGGTTAATAGTTATCCGTTCTGTTGATAAATGACGGATAACACCCCTCACTTCACCAATTCATCGTCTTGATATAAGCCTGTTTGTCGCTGACCATTGCGGCGGTAGAGCGTACCTTGGCCGTTGCGTTTGCCATTTTCGTAAATACCCACGAATCGGTCGCCGTCGGTGTAGTAGTAAGTGCCTTTGCCGTGGGGTGTATTGCCGAGAAAAAGACCTACGTACTTGTCGCCATTGGTAAAATAATACGCCCCGTAGCCTTCGCGGCGGTCGTTTCTGAAATCGCCTTTGTACTTCATGCGGCCATCTGGATAATACTGTACGCCCGTACCGTGCCGCTTGCCGTAGCGAAAGTCGCCCTCGTATCGCTCGCCACTTTCGTGAACATAAATCCCGAGACCACTCTCGCACGTACCTGCTACACAGCCGACGTTTTCGTTGTCAGTTTCTTCTTGTTCCTCTTCGGGAGTTTCGTTGGCCACGATGACTTTGGGCGCGGCAGGTGCGGGCGATTTGGTCGCTACTTGCGGTTGTGTTGAGGGTTTTGTGCCGATGTTGGCGGCATCGAGCCAGCCTTGTCGAATCGCCTCTACCCGTGCGGCTTTGGCGGGGTGAGAATACGTGGCTTTTTCGTCGCCAAACGTTTTGATAGCCACCACGGCTTCGTCGAGGCTTGCCCCCAATCGCTGCATCACAAACCCCGAAAAACGGTCAGCTTCGAGCTCTTTCTGCGGGCGGCTGCCTTTGCCATTGATGGTGTGGCCTTGGAGGTGGTGGCCTATCTCATGCGCTACAATACTGATGGCACCCCAGTCGGTTTGCGTCATGTTTTCGACGCGCTTCATAAACGCCCCGTCATAGACGATGTACCGCTGCCCGTCCACGACGGTCGCAAAGCAGTTTTCGGTGTTGGGACATTCCACCACGATGAAGTTGCGGACAAGCCCCACCTGACGCAGGATTTTGTCCACTACTTCTTCGGCGTGTTGGTTGGAGCGAAATCCCAGAAAATGGCAGATGTCTTTGGGGTTTTTGAAGGCTTGGTAGCCAAAATAGTGACACTCAAAGCCTTCGGTGTCAACTTTGGCCGAAGACTGCGAGAAAGACTGCGCGTAGGCAAAGGTCAAAAGGGCTGTTAATAGGCAGGTGAGTCTCATCACAAATCGGGGATTTTTGCTGTATTGAAAACGCCGTTTGTGAAAAGAAATTATGTATTTCAATTATTTTTGGCAACAACCAGTACCGCTAAACTTTGGCGCGGTATTTGTTTTGGAACGAAACAACACTAAACTTTGGCGCGGTATTTGTTTTGGAACGAAACAACAATTCAATCCGTTTTAACTTGAAAACATTGCTACCATGAAAAATACCATTCTCGTTGTCGTCGCAGTCGTTTTGACTGCAAGTTTGGGGTCTTTTACGCCTCAAAAACCCGCCCAACAAGGCGAAAAAATGCAATGGCTTACGCTCGATGAAGCCTACAAGCGCACGCAAAAACAACCCCGCAAAATCTTTATTGACCTCTACACCGACTGGTGCGGCTGGTGCAAGGTCATGGACAAAAACACTTTCAAAAACGAGGAAGTGGTGACGTTTGCCAACAAAAAATACTATGCCGTCAAGTTCAACCCCGAAAAAGATGCCGACGTGATGCTCGGAAAGACGTCGTTGAAAACCATGCTCAATGGTAAAGTGACGGGCTATCCTACGACGGTATTGCTGGATGAAAAACTCAATCTCATTCAGCCGATTGCGGGCTATCTCGAACCCCGCGTTTTCCACCAAATCCTCACTTATTTTGGCGACAACAACCACCAAAAAGAGCCTTTTGAGCAGTTTAAAGACAAAACCTATTCTGCTAAATACGCAGGGAAATCAAGTTAAAATCAGCGGTTATTCATCGCTTTCATACCTGTGTATGCAACTACCCATTTATCAACTTGACGCCTTCTCAGACCGACTCTTTGCGGGCAATCCCGCCGCTGTTGTACCTTTGACTCAGTGGCTTCCTGACGAGACTATGCAGGCTATTGCCGCCGAAAACAATTTGGCCGAAACAGCGTTCTATGTACCCACCGAACAGGGTTTTCACATTCGCTGGTTTACGCCCGCCGTAGAGGTAGATTTGTGCGGCCACGCCACCCTCGCCACGGCCTACGTTATTTTTGCTTTGGAAAATTATCCCCAAGACGTTATTGCGTTTGATTCGAGAAGCGGCATCCTGACCGTCCGCAAAGACGGCGATTGGTTGGTGTTGAACTTTCCCGTTGATACGCTTCAAAAAACGTTGATTGTCCCGCCTGCGCTGCTCGAAGGTCTCGGCGGTGTCAAGCCCGTGGAAATCTTGAAAGGCAAAACCGACTATTTGGTGGTACTCGAAAACCAAGAACAGATACAGTCGCTTCAGCCCGATTTTCGGGTACTTGGAAGTGTCCCCGCTCGGGGTATTATCGTCACGGCACCAGGCGATTCGGTAGATTTTGTGTCGCGGTTTTTTGCGCCACAGTCGGGCATAGACGAAGACCCCGTGACAGGTTCGGCACACACGACTCTCACCCCTTACTGGGCTGAAAAATTGGGCAAAACCCAAATGGACGCGCTCCAAATCTCCCCACGTGGGGGAGTCGTCAAAGTCCAACTCCTCCATGACCGCGTCGAAATCGCGGGGCAAGTTCGCTTGTACCTCACGGGCACTATTGCGTATTGACACCCTCGTTCACTGTGATTCAACCTATTATTTTGAAAGAAAAACTGCTGGCAGCGGTCAAAGCCATCGTAGAGCAGCGGATGCAAAACGCTTGGGAAGCCATGCAAGCTGCTCAAGCCTCGGCCAACGAAGAAGGCAAAAGCAGCGCGGGCGATAAATACGAAACCGCCCGTGCCATGGGCCAACTCGACCGCGAAATGTATGGCCGACAGTATCAACAAGCCCAACAAGAACGCGCGGCATTGGAACGAATAGACCCCGATAAACAGCCTCCCCAAATCACTTTCGGCTCGTTGGTACAGACCGACACGAACTGGTATTTTGTGGCGGTGAGTGTGGGCATTGTGCCGTGCGACGGCCAAAAAGTGATAGTGGTATCGCCGCAGTCGCCCGTGGGGCAGCAGTTGATGGGCAAAACAGTAGGCGATAGCGTGCTGTTGCAGGGAAAAAAAACTGCGATTTTGGGGGTGCAGTAGGTTTGATTACAAATCCACAACTCTTTTCTTTGAGATTGCAAATCTCGAAGAGCTGTTTATGTAGGGGAGTGCTTAACATGACGGTGGCTGCTGATTTTTAAAAAAAATTATTTTGCAGTCTGGTTTTGTTCGATTATAATTTCAATCTTTGAACTGAAAAGTTAAAAAGAACCATTAACCGACAACGTGTGCAGAAGCACTCAAACCCTTTAAATCCAATGAAAACTTCGCGCAGAGATGTGTTAAAGCTGGCAGGTGCTGCCGTGGCAGGTACTGCTTTCCCTTCAATTATTATTCCGACTCAGTCGTATGCGGGTACCAACACCGATACCCTCAAAGTGGGCCTTATCGGTTGTGGTGGGCGTGGTACGGGGGCTGCCGTACAAGCCCTCAAAGCCGATGTCAACGTGGTGTTGCACGCGGTCGGTGACGTGTTTGCCGACAAGATGGAGGCTTCTCTTACTGCCCTCCAAAAAGTACACGGCCCCAAAGCCCAAGTTCCCGAAGACCGCAAATTTTTGGGATTTGATGCTTACAAAAAAGTCATCGAATCTGGCGTGGATGTGGTCTTGCTGGCTACCACACCGCATTTTCGCCCCATGCACTTGGCCGAAGCCGTGAAAGCGGGCAAACACGTATTTTGTGAAAAACCCGTAGCAGTAGATGCACCGGGCGTGCGGCAAGTGTTGGAGTCGGCGCGGTTGGCCAAAGAAAAAAACTTGGCACTCGTGTCTGGTTTTTGTTGGCGATACCACGAACCCAAACGCGCCATTTTTGGCAAAATCAACGGCGGCGAAATCGGTGAAGTAATGTCTATTTATAACACGTACTACACGGGTGCTTTGTGGTCGTTTCCTCGGCAGCCGCAGTGGAAAGACCTCGAATTTCAGATGCGCAACTGGCTCTATTATACTTGGATGTCAGGCGACCACATCGTAGAGCAAGCCATTCACAGCATAGACATGATGTCGTGGGCCATGGGCGATGTCCTCCCCACGAGTGTGGTAGGCACGGGCGGGCGTCAGGTACGTACTGACGGCCTGTTTGGGCATATTTTCGACCACTTCGCAGTGACGTATGAGTACCCCAACGGTGCCAAAGGTTTTCACTTTTCACGTCAACAAGAAAACTGCGAGCGCAGCTACGCCGTGGAGACATTCGGCACCAAAGGCCGCGCCATGGCCGACTGTATTCGCAACGTACACACAATTCAGGGGGCTACTCCGTGGACTTACGCTGGCGCGCAAAACGACATGTACCAAACCGAACATAATGAACTGTTTGCGTCTATTCGCAACGGTAAGCCTATCAACGACGGCGAGTGGATGGCCAACAGCACCATGCTTGGTATCATGGGGCGCATGGCGGCTTATACGGGTAAAAAAATCACGTGGGAAGAAGCCATTAATTCCAAAGAGAAGCTCGGCCCTGACACATATAGCTGGGACATGACACCGCCTGCCGTAGAAGTAGCAAAACCTGGGTTTACACAGTTCTATTGATATGCAAAGAAGAGAATTTTTACAGCAGGCTACCGCAACCGTGGCCGCTGCGGTAGTGGCAGAGCGTAG
>JALOLW010000030.1 GCA_025455795.1 Spirosomataceae bacterium | reverse complement strand
ACGAGCCACTTTGTAATCATACTTCAAATCCACTTCTGCCGTAGTACCGTCTGGTTTTGGGTAAGTAATTCTACCTACGAGTGTCTTGGAAGCCAAGCCGTCTTTGTCGTAAGCACCACCCTGCGCTGTAAACTCAATAATACCCTTGCCATCTTTCACGTTCAGCGCCGCACCATTGAGACTCATGCGAGGTGTAAGGGCACTTGAAGAAGCCGCGATGAACATTTCAC
Source organism: Spirosomataceae bacterium (assembly GCA_025455795.1). Classification (GTDB taxonomy): domain Bacteria; phylum Bacteroidota; class Bacteroidia; order Cytophagales; family Spirosomataceae; genus Runella. The sequence continues at coordinate 15,806 of JALOLW010000030.1, read as the reverse complement.
CCTTAAACTTCGTACCTGCTACTACTACCTTCGATTCGGCACTGATCATCGCCATAATTTGGTCGAACTTGATGTCTTTTGCGCCTACTTTCGAGGCCAAAGCATCCAACACTTCACTTTCATAACGGCGAATCTCTGATTGTTTTTGGCTCAATACTGCCAAAGCTGCGGGAACGGGCGTTTGCTCAAAGTTCAAGGAAGCAAAATCTTTGCCCCGTTGGTCGGCGTCGCGTTTGGCGAGAGGGTCATCTTTGCCATCCAAAGCCAAAGGTCCAAAATTAGTTCCAGCGATTTTGTTCATTTGCTGCACAAAACCGTTGAGCTTGTCTTTCAGTTCAAATGCTTTACCGTTTCGGCCTTGACCAATCATGTAGATAGCTACCTTGTCTTCCTCGTTGGGATTCTTCACTTTCCCAGTTTCGGGGTCTATACCGCCACCTGCTTTTTCCCGAAGTTCGGTTTTGATAGCTTCCACCTCTGCAACCATCGCTCCTGCTACCTTCCGCACTTCTTCGGCTTGCTTCACAATCGCCACTTCAAAATCACGGTTTCCAGCATCTGATACTTTCTTCTTGATGCTTTCCAAGGTTTTTTGATTGATTGAATTCGCCGAATTACTGGCCGATTCCATACTATTGTTCAACAATTGGAATTTCTCTAACAACGCCGAACTTACTTGTAAGGCCAGCATTGCGGTGAGTACCAGATACATCATCCCAATCATTTTCTGACGGGGTGTCTCTTTTGCTCCTGCCATTTTTTATAGTGCTATTTTGCTTTATTGATTGATTTTAATGGATTTTATCCACGCATGGCGGTCAGCATATTGCCATAGACATTGTTGAGTGCTGAGATATTGGTTGTCAATTTTGACATCTGCGACTTAAACTCTTGCGACTCTTTGGTGGCATCGGCCATATTTGCCATTGCGGTAGTTAAATTACCGTAGAAGGCGTTCATCGCTTTGAGGTGCTTGGTCGTATCTTGCAATTCCAACTCATAGACAGCATTGAGCGCGCCCATGTTTTTGGTGATGTTTTGGAACTGGTCACGGTATTGCTGCGCGTCTTTGGTCGCATCGGCCATCGAAGACATGGCGTTGATAGCCACACCGTAAGACTTGTTCATGTCGGTAATTGCCGAAGAAGCCGATTTTACGTTTTTGGCGTAGTCGCTTGTGGCTACGGTGGCATCTGTAATGTCGCCAATTTTTGAAACTGTGTCAGTGAGGCTCTTCATGCCTTTACCCAAATTATTAAAAATATCAGGCGTGATATTGGCTTCTGCGAGCATTTTGTCCATGTTGGCAGTCAAGCCTTTACCTTGATTTTCTGCTTTGCGAGGAGCGGGGGCTGCTTCATCCATAAGTTCTGGATATACTTTTTCCCACGCATACTCTTCTGAGGGTGGAAACAAGAAACTTTGAATGGCATAAAGAATAAAAATGACAGCTTCGGTCAAGAGACCTGCGGTAAGAAGTGTGCCTGCGCCTTCTACGTGCATGATTTTTGCCCAAGCTCCAATGATGACGACAGCCGCGCCGAGCGCATATGCAGTAGGTACGATTTTAGTCCAGAATACACCTTGTTTTTGTGATGCCATGATAAAATGTGAAGAAATTTAGTTTATAGAATCAGTTACAAATAGTTAAGGCTATACACTACGCAGGGCACTGCTTTGGACAGCACCCTGCTTTATTCAGTTTCATTGGGGATTATCTCTTTTTGCCACGAGCAGCAGCAGTACGACCTGCCAAATTCTCAACGACGCAACGGAAACCAATGAACGACCGCTTGTTGTCTTCATACTCCCAACTGCGCGTACCTGTTTCGAGGAAGTAAGCCACGTCTTTCCAAGAACCTCCACGCACAATCTTGCGTGGTTCATCGGGGTTATCGTTCATAGGGTTCATGTCCCAGTTTACGATAGTGGCGTTGTCGGCATACGCATCAAGGGTCCATTCGGCGGCATTACCAGCCATATTGTAGAGGCCATAGTCGTTGGCATTGTAAGCATTGGCAGGGGCTGTGTAAGGGTAGCCATCACCATCGTAGTTACCACGCTGCGGCTTGAAGTTGGCTAAGAAACAGCCTTTGCCGTTGGCAACGTAGGGGTTACCCCAAGGATATTTGGCCGAAGCACGACCACCGCGCGCTGCCCATTCCCATTCGGCTTCGGTAGGAAGGCGGAACTTGGGTGAACGGAATTTGCCTTCCTTGGCGCGGTAATCATTGTAAAGATTGGAACGCCACTGACAAAAATAACGGGCCGCTTTCCAACTCACACCTACCACGGGATAGGTATCAAACGCAGGGTGTGAGAAATAGTATTCGGTCATGGGGTCGCCGTTGTGGTACGTGAAATCCTTGCGCCACACGGTGGTATCGGGGTGATACTTAGACACGATTTCTTCCTCGCCCAGCACCGAGAGTGAGTCGGTCATCAAGGCACTGACAAACTGCCGATACTCATGGTTGGTGATTTCGGTATCATCCATGTAAAACGACGTAATCGTCACTCGGCGATTGAAGTTGATTTGGGTGGCAGCTACGTCTTCGTCGGCTTGTCCCATCATAAATGACCCCGATGGAATCAACACCATCCCGTAAGGTGTGTCTTGTTTGTAGTCTTTACGACCTACGGCTACAACCTCTCCGTTGCGAACACCAATGTCCTGCTGTTTTTTGGCGCTTTTACCTTTACCGCCGCCTTTGCTGCTGCCTTTTCCTCCAAATTTGTCTTTCACAAATCCACAGCTTTCAAACAAGACTGCGAGCATTACGATGCAAGCTACTTTGGTGGCATAGCCGAAAAATCCCCTTTTGTTCATGGTTCTTTCCGTTTGATTCAAATTTCAGTATAGAAACGAAGTTCTGATGGTTTATTGTGTTATTTTGAGCAAAAAAATCTGTCTTGTTTCGCTTTCAATCCCACTAATTCATTCAAAAAACGCCCAAAGGTACGAATTATTGGCGAATACTCCATTTTATTGGTTACATAGTCTTCATCAATAACTTTGCCAAAAGCGTTTTTCTCAAAAATATTTTTTTAAGCTGTCTCCTTTAATACCTAAATCGCGGGGTACGCACGATTTTTTTCTTATTGAGACTGGGTGCTGGCAATGAGTACGACAACAAAATTTCGTAGGACGCGGGTTCTTTGGCGGTACGGCCTACCCCTGTCAAGTCTATGGCCCCGCCCAAGCGGAACGAACGCCAATCTATCCCGAAAAGTACGTTGTAAGCGTCTCCCATTCGGTACGTAAAGCCGCCAAAGAAAGTTTCGTTCCAAGTAGCCATGACGCCACCTTCCAAAGACAATGTCTGCGCACTAAACGCCAACGGACTTTTGAGCAAAATCATGGGTTGCACCTCAAGTCCGTAGAGTGGCTCCCAGCGATAGCCTGCCGTCACGTAAGCATTGGGGGCAAGGGCATTTTCGGCAGAACTACTCGTAAAATCGTACGCGGCACGGTTGAGGTGATTGACACTTACCCCTACATAATAAGAAGGTGTATCGTAGTAAGCGCCCACGGCAATATCAGGGCGGCTCTGCGCGATACGCCCCGTAGGAATGAGTGGGTCGCCTTGCTCACGAGGGTTTAGCTTTGAAAAATCAATAAACCTACTCATCATCCCTGCCCGCACGCCCAAAGCGAGCGTATTGTCGTTGATATTGAGACGGTAAGCGTATGAAAGTTGAAACTCTTGGCTTCCCATGGCACCAAGACGGTCGTTGACATAGTGTACTCCCACCGCACTCTTGATAAAATTGAGTGGGGCAGCCGCCGAAAACATCAGTGTATTGGGTGCGCCCGCGTCGCCCGCGCTGGTTTGATAACCTTGCCATTGAAGACGATTGAGGAGTTGGAATCGGGTCACGCCATCAGCCCCAGCCATCGCAGGATTAAAATACAACTGATTGAAATTGAATAGACTAAACTGAGCGTCTTGCTGTGCTTGAAGATTTCGCATTGATACGAAACAACACGTCAAGGAAAAAGCGAGTATTCGGTATCGGTTCATAGACAGTAGGCTGGGTTGAGGTACGATGTTTACTTTGAAGCCCCAATATATCAAATGTCAAATTAGCAACAAAAATTGGACAATAAAAAAGGGTTGAACTTCAACCCTCTTATTAACGCGAAATATCTTTTGATTGTTGCAAAAAAGCTATTTTTCAGAGACTATTGGCCTTTTTGATGTATATTTCCAAAGCACCAGTCATAGAAGGTGCGTTGGGCATCGGAGCTTCAATATCCAAAATCAAGCCAGCGTCTAAAACAGCTTTGGCAGTGGTGGGGCCAAAAGCAGCTATCCGGGTTTTGTTTTGTTTGAAATCGGGGAAATTGTGAAACAGCGAAGTAATCCCAGACGGACTAAAGAAACAGATAATATCGTAAAATACTTCGGTCAAATCCGACAAGTCAGAAGGTACAGTTTCGTACATAACGGCTTCCGTAAGGCGGAGGTCGTTGCTCACCATAAAGCCTGGGATGTCATTGCGGCGCTTATCAGAACAAGGAAACAGAAACTTTTCGTTTTTATGTTTTTTGATAAGTTCGAGTAAATCTGCGGCGGTTTTTTGACCTGCAAAAATCTTTCTTTTCCGAATTTGGATGTATTTTTGAAGGTAGTTGGCCGTTTGCTCTGTAATACAAAAATACTTCATTTCGGCGGGCATTTCCATGCGCGCTTCTTTGCAAATCCTAAAAAAGTGGTCAACGGCATTGCGGCTTGTGAAGATGATTGCCGTATGGTCTAAAATGTTGATGCGCTGTTTACGAAAATCTCTGAAAGCGATTCCTTGAATTTCGATAAAAGACCGAAAATCTACTTTTAAATCGTACTTGCTAGCCAAGTCAAAATAAGGAGATTTTTCGTCTGTTGGCCGGGCTTGCGTGACCAAAATACTTTCTACTTTGTTTAGTCTGTCTTGTTGCATCGAGTTTGTTAAGCTCATATCAAAATAAGAATTCGGAAGAAAATTTGTAGCCGTCAGTTCAGAGTACGTACCTAATTCCAATAATTATCGGAATCACTTCGACGATGCAAAGGTACGAAATTAAATAGAGATTTTTAATAGAAACGACATTTCTAATTGCGAAGAAGATGAGGAACGTGCGTAAAATGTAAAATACAATAGCAGGTACGACGACCAAAGGTCGCATCCATTTTTGCCAATCACTGATGTACAAAGATGCGGTTGTGGCTACTATCAACAACGCACTGTAAAATATCACTGAGGATTGAATGTCTTTGAAATAGTGGAGATTCGCCGCTTTTTCGAGTTTGTAGAGAGAGGCCAATGTATAGACTGCAAAGTATTTGCCCATCAGAAGGCCGAAGCACAGCAAAGCAGTTTTGAGATAGCCCCAGAGCGTACCCAAAAAAGTCTGGTCTGAAAGAAGCAATTCGCGAGAGGCAAAAAGATTATACTCTTTGCTCTGAGCAAAAAGGTACAAGTATGCAAACGCTAAACTTAGAAAACCAATGAAAAAGAGATTGACTCTACTCAGAGGACGGTTGATGAGGAAAGTTTCGTCGCGGATGTCGGTACGCAGCGTATCATAAAGGCTGTACATACGCTGAAAAGCGCGGGGATAACCGTTGAGCAGTGACGCCGAGAAAGCGATAATGAACAGAAAACCAATCACGAAGAAGTTGGACAGGACCGATTTTTCGATGGTTTTCAGTACGAGCGGCGATTCCCCCTCCAGCGTAACCAGTTTTTCTACGGCTGCTTTTCGGTGTCCTATCATCATTTTTTTGCCCGCAGCACCCTGTGTACCATATATACTTACGAGCAGTTGCGGAACGCGATAGGTTTTGTAAAGGCTGTCTATTTTCAGAACACGCCACTGGTTTGATTGTAGATTCTCTTTGAGGGCTCCATTCAAAAAAAGGAAATTTTCTTTTTCTACAAACACCAACAAGTCGTAGTGACGATTGCTCTCCAAATCTACCAAGGTATTAATGACGAGCTGATTGCTGTGCTGTTCGACTACATACGGCACGTATTCTTTCTCGGCAGCATCATATACCAGCCACTCTTTTGCGAGGTCTTTGACCAAAAAATACTGGTCGTTGGGTCCCATCTGGGCTTGGGCGTGAAGAGTCATAAACATAACAACCGACACCCAAAAAATAAGATGTCGGTTGATACGATGATTCAATATGTAAAAAAACGTCTGCAACAATACAAGTGCCTACTTCGTATTTTTATTTATTGAGTGCCTTGAGCATGGTATCTCCTATGAGGGCTGGTGATTCTACAACGTGGATACCGCACTCCCGCATGATACGCATCTTGGCCTCGGCGGTATCATCCGCACCGCCGATGATGGCACCTGCGTGTCCCATACGGCGACCTTTGGGGGCGGTTTGCCCCGCAATAAATCCAACGACGGGCTTCGTACCGTTTTCCTTGATCCAACGGGCGGCGTCGGCCTCCATGCTTCCACCGATTTCGCCAATCATCACAATTCCTTCGGTTTCGGGGTCGTTCATCAAGAGCTCAACAGCTTCTTTGGTAGTAGTACCGATGATAGGGTCGCCTCCAATACCGATGGCTGTGGTTTGGCCCAGCCCTACGCGCGTGAGTTGATCAACTGCTTCGTAAGTCAAAGTGCCTGATTTTGACACAATTCCAATTGTCCCTTTCTTGAAAATAAAACCAGGCATGATACCCACTTTACATTCCTCGGCGGTCATTACGCCAGGACAGTTGGGACCCACAAGGCGGCAATTTTTGGTACTGATGTACTCTTTGGCCAACATCATGTCTTTGGTCGGAATCCCCTCGGTAATACATACGATAACTTTGATGCCCGCGTCGGCAGCTTCCATGATGGCATCGGCAGCAAAAGCAGGAGGCACAAAAATAATGGATACATCGGCATCGGTACTGGCTACGGCATCGGCCACGGTATTGAACACGGGACGCTCTAAGTGAGATTGACCTCCTTTGCCCGGCGTAACACCGCCCACGACATTGGTGCCGTACTCAATCATCTGCTGTGCGTGGAAAGTTCCTTCTGAGCCTGTGAAGCCCTGTACAATTATCTTGGAGTTTTTGTTGACTAAGACGCTCATTGTGTGTGATTAGTGATTTGTTGGGCAAAAGTATAAAAAAAAGGCTAACTTGACACGCCAATTTAACCTCAATTTTTCCCAAAACTCGACGATGCAACTTTCTAATGCCCTTTCTGACGCTGTTTTGATGACAGTGTGCTTGTTTGTATTCTTTCGTTATTTTGCCCGTGTTCCTTTTTACAACAAATTACTCTGGGGTATCTTCTTGATTACTGTCACTTTGACTGCCGCTGCAGGAGTATTTAGGTTTATGGGTATCACGGAGCTTCGGCATATTCACTCCACGTTGGGGCTGTTGGCGGGCACAACGGGCCTTGCAGCAGCGGCGGCAGGAATTTATGGCATCGCTTTGGAACAAACCTTGTCGCGTTTTACACTTATCGGCGTGGTGACGATAGGGTTGGTGCTTTTTGTTTTATTGCTCAATCCTTCTTACCGCGCTTTTGAGCAGGTGGTAGCGTCGTTCACGATGTTGTTGGCGATGGTCATTGCGGTCTTTGGTCTTTTACGCAAAAACATGAAAGTCCTTTGGGTAGTGATTGGCGTGATGATTTTGGGGCTGGCTACCAAAGTGGTATCCAATCAAGTCCCGCTCAATCCGACTGATGTTTATCACTATGCGCTGGCGGCGATGGTGGTATGTTTTGGCAAGGCCGTATAAAAAAAGCGCGAGGATGGTTCCTCGCGCTTCGTTGTTGTACTAAAATACTTGTTGTAAAATCGTCGGGTGCGTATCCCAAAACCTCCGCCAACACCACGCTTTGAAGCGTTTGATTTGACTTTCTGTGAGATTTTTGATGGCTTTTCGGAGTTCTTTTTCAAATAACGTTGGCGAGAAACTCACTTTTTTCAGAATCAATTGATAGTATTCCCTCAGCCTTTTTTTTGATTTTTTCAGCATACTTCAATTGGTTTAAGATGAACGATGATTTGGTAAAGTAACGAATAAATCGGTTTGACCAGTGTTAAAAATCGCTTAAAATATCCTTAAAATTTTAGCGTATTCATGCTAAAGTCAAAGCCCGCAAATGCGGGCTTTGAACTGTACAACACTTTGACTAATTCGTACCAATTTAAATTCTTCGAAGGTCTTTTCTAAACCTTTTGATAAAGTCGGTCTCTTTTCCTGACACTCGACTGTCGGCTTCGGCGATTTTTTGCAGAATCTCCACAAATTGCTTTTTAAGTTCTCCGTCAAACACCTCACGATTGGCGGCAAAACGGCGAAAAGCAAATTGATAGGCTTCTTCGGCGGAAGTACCGTAGTGTTCTCGCAATTGGAACGACTGCATGGCTAAATCACCGTGGGGCTGTTCGAGTAGTAGTTTTCGCGCCGATACCGACTCTTCTTCGTGTAGTTGTCCGTCGGCCTTGACGAGGGCATAGACTGCACTACCTAAGCCCATATACAAATCAGGAGTATTCATTTGAAACAAAGGAATTTGGGGTGGAAGCGTACCCACACCACGAGGCGTGGGTACTTCCGTTGGGGTTTGGGGATTATTTTATTTGTTTCCAATTCCGTCGGCAGAAAGCATCAGAGGTGCGTTGCCGCTGGTGATGATGACCTTGCTGTTGTTGGAAGTAGAGAGTTTATTGAATGCTTCTATGCTCTTGAACTGAATCAACATCGGCGTAAGTCCCTCATTGATAATCTTTTGAGCATCACGGATACCCTCCGCCTCAATCACCCGTCGCTGAGCTTCTTGGCGTTCTTTGTCGAGTACAAACTGCATCCGTTGGGCATCTTGCTCGGCTTCGAGCTTATCTTCAATGGCCTTGGTCAAGCCCGCTGGTAATACTATACTCTTCATAAGTACCGATTCTACCACGATACCACGGTCTTTGAGCTGCGCCATCATCATTTCTTTGATGGATTTCTCTATCTCGGCGCGCTGCCCCGTGTGCATGTCTTTGGCAAAATACTTAGATGATACGTCAGCAATGGCCGAGCGAAAGACGGGGAGAATAACAATTTGTTCGTAGTTTGCACCCAACTTTTCGATGATTCTGGGGGCTTGTTCACCCACTACGCGGTACAAAATCGACACATCTGACTGTACTGTTAAACCTTCTTTGGAAGGAAGCGGAGAACGTACTTCAATATTGGTAGTACGTACAGGTACTTTGATGATGCGCGTCACAAAGGGATTGTATCCTTTTATGCCTTCCATTAACGGGTCGGGTTTGATTTTACCGAGGGTACGCTTGACGCCTACTTCACCCTGACGAACTACGGTACAACTGCTTATAAGGCCAACAAGGGCCAAGGCGATAACGAGATTGATGGAACGTTTCATGGTTTTTAGCTGATTTTGATGAATGAAAAAAATTAAACGGGTCTTGTTTTCTGTGCTGTTTTGACTTCTAAACTTGCGATTTGCTTTCAGTGCTGTTTTATTGATTTACTTTCAAGGCTGTTGAACGTGCTTTGTTTTCTGTGCTGTTTTTGTTGGTGCAAACATAACAGGTCAATATTAGGACGAAATTAAGATGAAATTAGAGTTAGCTTAGAAATACACTACCAAGCCGCCGAAATATTAAGTCCTAAGACGCCGTTGGAAGTGCCACCACGCTGCCACGGAATCGCGTAGAAAGGCTCTAAAATAATGGCACCGAGGAGATTGACCCGCAGCGACACGCCCGTACTCGTGACGGGTACTGGTCTAAACGCCCGCTCAGCCTCTGAAGCCCGAATGATGTTGGGCAGAGGTGCAAACTGTCCCCAAGCCATCCCTGCATCGGCAAAAAGCGACAATTCGCTCGGAAACGCACCACTGCGCAGTGCGGCCAAACGGGGATTGCCCGTGAGTGGGAAACGCAACTCTACGTTGCCCACTGCCATATTCCGTCCTTGTAAGTCACTGAGAGAGAGTGGAGTTTGTCCGTCCCGCCAAAACTGCTGCGCTGCGTAACCACGCACCAACGTAGGAAAACCCACAAAAAGTGGCGGCAAAAACCCTGTGGTAGCGTCACGGCCCGTACGCGCCAAGACCAACCCTCTGGTAGCCAACGTAAAAGGCCGAATACGAAAATAGTGCCGATAGTCAGCCGTGAGGGTTTGGAGTTGGACGGGGCCAAAAGAAGCATCTACCCCAAATCGAAACCGCTGCCCACGCAGCGGCCCCAACGGGCCCAAGTTGGTATTGTCTCCTACAAAAGCGGCCCCTACCGAACCCGTAAAAATATCATTAGGATTGAGCAATCGAAAACGGTCTTCCAACACTTGCTGTCCCCTAAAAAAATAATCAATGTCGCGCACGGTTCGGAACGAAAACCGCGAAGCACCCGCGCTCATCTCTATCCGTCGGGTACGGGAAAGTGGCAAATAACTAAAAAAAGACAGTTGCTGTTCGAAAGTACGCTGTTCGTCCAAAAATGTCGTTTGTACGGGTACGCGCTGTCCGTCGTTGGAAGTAAGGGTATCAATACCTACGCCTTGTCGTCCTGTTGTAAAGCCCACGTGCGACAGCCCAACGCCCCAATTGATACGCCGCTTACGGTTCATGTACGTAATCTGCCCCGACGCATCGCTTAATCGCCCTGTCAAGGCCAGCCCTACGCCCAGTTGCTTGTTGCCAAGCATATCTGTCCAAGCAGCGTTGATTCCGCCTTGTAGATTGGTACCGAGGCGATTAGAGCCAATACCTGCGCTGCCCGTACCACCACCGCTGATACCGACCAGCCCCAAGCGGCTACGATAAGCACGACTTTCAAAACTCCTGTTTAGTGACTCAATGGGCAGGGGCGTTTTTGAAGAGTTGAGTCGGGCCGACACAAAATCCTGCTCAAAACGTGGCTGCGGGGGAAGTATTGCCCCCTCGAGAGTGGCATCTTTCGAAGTAAGACGTTCCCAAAGCAACTCTTGTCCCTCGGCACGATACATTTGATACGCTTGATTTTCAAAAACAGTGTAGGCAAATTCGCCCGTTTCGCGGGCTACGCTCAACGCAGGCGAATGAGGCGTAATCCCCGATACTCCTGTAAAATAGCGGGTGAGTTGATAGGCTTGACTACGATAAGGATTATAGGCATAAATGTTGCGATAGCCGTCGCGGTCAGACAAAAAATAAATCATCTGATTGTCCACGCCAAAAGTCGGGTTGAGATTATCGGCCCCCGCAAAAATAGGCAGTATGCGCTTGGTCTCGGTGGGCAAATCAAAAATAGCCAGTCGGTGGTCATACGCAAAAGGGCGGTCGTCGCGCTTGGCAGGGGCGTCGGTGACATAGACGAGGGTGCGCCCATCAGGACTCCACGCGGGCTGCAACTCCGAAGCTCGGTCGTTGGTGAGTTGTCGTACGGTACGGTTGCGGAGGTGATAGATGTACAAATCGCTCTGCCCATTGACCAACCCACTCACTACTACGTGTAGGCCGTCGGGGCTCCAAGCGGGGTTGCTAAACGCTGGTACGCCCGGAATTTCGATTTCGCGCGTCACGCGGCCATTGCGGGCGTTGGCTATCACCAGGCGATTTTTTCCTTTGGCAAAAACTGTAAACATGAACTGCTTGCTGTCAGGCGACCACGTACCCGCCGACTCTAAATAGCTGATGGCATCAAAATGAGGATTACGGGCGGTATTGGCTAATTTGCGTAGTACTCGACCCGTGCGAGCATCAGCCAAAAATACTTCTATCGAAAACAGTCCTTTTTCCGACAAGTACGCTACCAAACGCCCATCGGGACTTAGCGCAGGGGCAAGCTGCATTTGACTGACTACTTGCGGTGCCAGCAAGCGTTTGGGCAAAATCGGCTCGACCATAAACGGAACATAGGTCTGACGGAGGGCATTGTGCCAGCGTTGATTGAACTCTCTGACCGAAACCCCCAAAATACGCGGAATAGCACCCTCGTAGCCCCACTTTCCCGCCGACAAAAACAGGGGTCGAATAACCCCTTCGCCCCAAGTCCCCGTCACAAATGCCCAAAAAGCGTGTCCCCAACGATACGGAAAAAAGCGGGGATTGTTGGTCAAATCATCCAATGTCGGCATTTTGTTACTCTGTACGCCATCACGTAGCCACATCGCCGTGTGTGCATCTATGGCTCCGATAGAAAGGTACTCGGCCATTCCTTCCACAAACCACAGCGGGAGGCGCATCATGTTGGAGAGCGAAAGAGAATCGTTGCCGTTGAGCATCATCTGAAACTGCATCGCGTGGACAATTTCGTGGCCTAATACGTGGTCGGTTTGGGCGTTGGCGTGCATCATGGGCATCACGATGCGGTTTTTGATACCCTCCGCAAACCCGCCAGTACTTGGGTCAATATTTCCAGCAGTGACGTTGGTTTGCTGAAAATCAGCGTGGTTGTTATAGAGAATGATGGGATTGCGAAACCGAATCGAATCGCGTAATACCTGACGTAAGGTATTGTACCACCGCTCCGATTGTACCGCCCAGTGGTCGCGTACAGAATCGTTGGGGGTATAGTGATGCAGGGCAAAGTTTTGCGTTTGACGTACCTTAAAATGAAAAGTTTGGTAGCCTATTTTGTTTTGGCCAAAGTACTGAGCATAAGTATTTAAAGTTGTCAATACGCCAGTCAGTACGAGTGAATAAATAAAGGCGTGTTTTGTTTTCATGGTGTGGCATCATTAATACAAGCTGTTTTACTTCATTCTTTTTTCAAACGTTTTATTTCGACAAGCAAATGTTGTAACTGCCTGTCGTTCTGAATCTTGGCCGCGTGTAGCGAATCACAGCGTAGCAAAAGCGCATCGCGCTCTCGCCGCAGCGTTTCGATTTCGTCATTGTCGCGTACAGTCCCCATGATAAGCCCCCCAGACATCAAACCTGCCCCAATCAACACCAATGCCAGTACAATACGCGGCCATTTCTGAGCGGGGAGGGTATTGTTGGAGGGAGTACGGTTTGAATAATCTATCCTAAACTCTGCCATGATTCATCATTGTTTGCTGTTTTATTACAATTTGAACTCAAAAGTAAAACCACCACCTTAGACCGAAATTATAGCCCGATTAGAATTGAATTAGAATATGCGCCACGCTTTTTGCAGTTGTAGCATGAATGTAATATCAAACAAGCCCTATAAAAGTTAATTTCTTTGGCTTAATGCTTGCGTTTTTCATTTTGGCCAACTACTTTTGCAACCCCAAACAACAAATGGCGAAGTGGTGGAATTGGTAGACACGCTACTTTGAGGGGGTAGTGGGCGTTCGCCTGTGCGAGTTCGAGTCTCGCCTTCGTCACATTCAAAAGCCTGTAAGTCAAAAACTTACAGGCTTTTTCTTTGACCACTCTATGTTTTTTATGTGTTCCCCATCGCTCATTTATGTTTTCTATTATTGATGTTGAAACCACTGGCACTGCCAACCACGGTAGTCGTGTTACTGAAATCGCCATTTTGTGCCACGACGGGCAGCGTGTAGTTGAAAGTTTTCAGTCGTTGGTCAATCCACAGTGCTGGATTCCAGGTTTTATCACCCAACTCACGGGGATTTCGAATCAGATGGTGAGAGATGCCCCTACTTTTGAAGAAATAGCCGACGAAGTGCGCCGCCTCACCCGCGATACGGTTTTTGTGGCCCACAACGTGGCGTTTGACTACGGCTTTGTGCAGCGAGAGTTTGGGCGACTGGATGAGTATTTCCACCGCGACCGCCTCTGTACTGTCCAACTCAGCCGTAAGATTTTCCCTGGCTACAAATCGTACAGTTTGGGCAATATCTGCCGTAGTTTGCAGATTGAACACACCGACCATCACCGCGCCATGGGCGACGCCTCCGCTACCGTTCGGCTCTTTGAACGACTACTCGCCAATGACAGTAAAGGGATTTTGAAAAAATGGACAAAATAAGAGTGATACAAAAACGCCACGATTTAGGTCGTGGCGTTTTTGGTTTAAAAAGCAGGCGTCAGATTGAGCGCGACTACCTTTTTGATTTCGGGGACTGACCGAAGAATGGCTTCTTCTAAGCCTGCCTTGAAAGTCATGGTGGACATGGGGCAGGAGCCACACGCACCCACGAGTTCGAGTACGGCGATATGGTCTTCGGTCACTTCTTTGACCACTACGTTGCCGCCGTCGGCCTCCAAATAGGGACGAATGCTGTTGAGCGCCGCTTCTACGCGAGTTTTGAGATTTTGTTCTTCCGTAGCGATATTGATTTCCATCGGTGTTTATACTTTGAGTTCAACGGGTCTGGTTTTTTCTAAGGTGGCATTACGAATAGCAACTTGCTGTGCCAGTGCCTCTGCTGCTTCGCGGAAGGCTTCTCTGGTGAGCATATCGTCGCTCAGATAAGCGGGGCGGCCTTCGTCGCCTCCTTCGCGGATGCCTTGCACGAGCGGGATTTGCCCCAATAACGTCACGCCAAATTTCTCGGCCAACTGCTTCCCTCCGTCTTTACCGAAGAGGAAGTATTTGTTGTCGGGGAGTTCGAGGGGCGTAAAGTAGGCCATATTTTCGACAATTCCAAGCACGGGTACATTGATTTGGGGTTGTTTGAACATTGCCAGTCCTTTTACGGCATCAGCCAACGCTACTTTTTGGGGCGTGGTGACGATGACCGCGCCCGTCACGGGGAGCGCTTGCACGAGCGTGAGGTGGATGTCGCCCGTACCCGGGGGCATGTCTATGAGCAAATAGTCCAACTCGCCCCACTCCACATCGCCAATCAACTGCCGCAGGGCGGTACTCGCCATGGGCCCGCGCCATACAGTGGCACTATCGGCAGGAACCAAAAAACCCATCGAAATCAGTTTGATGCCCCACTGCTGAATCGGCATCATCAGGTTGCGTCCGTCGCGCTGGGTGATGCGCGGTTGCATGTCTTCGGCCCCAAACATCACGGGCATCGAGGGGCCGTAAATATCAGCGTCCAATATTCCAACTTTGGCCCCCGACCGCGACAAAGCCACCGCCAAGTTGGCCGTGACGGTAGATTTGCCTACGCCGCCCTTGCCAGAAGAGACCGCTATCACATTTTTGACTTTGGAGAGAACGGTATTGCCCCCGCGCGTGGTGGTGACATCGGCGGTGAGATTGACATTGACGCGGATATGCTCGCCAAAATGCTTGTGAATGGCGTCGGTACATTCTTTCCGAATGAGTTCTTTCAGAGGACAGGCGGGGGTGGTCAATACCACCGTAAAACTCACCGAATCTAAGCCTGTTTCGATGTCGCGCACCATACCGAGGGTAACGAGGTCTTTCTTTAAATCTGGTTCTTGGACTGTGCTAAGAGCTTGAAGTATTTTGTCTTTGTTAATCGTCAGTTCGCCCATTGGGAGTTTGTTAAGTTTGAGTTTACTGTTTGAAAGGTTTACCGTTTGAAAGGTTTATTGCCAACCTCAAAACTCCAAACTGTAAACGCTAAAACTGTTTACTTTCTCAACCCCAAAAACAGAAAATTAGTTTTGTAATTGCGCCTCTACCGTGGCGATTTCTGCCGACAAGTCCACTTTTTGACTCAGAACTTGCAGTTTTTCTTTCAACCCTTCCAAAAACTTTCGGTGGCTTTGGCTGTACCCGTGCAGGGGCTTGTGCGCGAGTGCCTGACGGACTTTCTGCCACTCTTTCACCCATTCTTGCAGCGACGGGTCAAAGTACGCTTCCTGAAATTTTTGAAAAATGTAGTTCTCGGCCATCTCGTTGGGATGAATCAAATCCGATTTATAAAAACGATAGTCGCGCAGGTCGTCGAGGAGGATTTCGTAGGCGGGAAAATACGAGACATTGGGCAAA
>JALOLW010000362.1 GCA_025455795.1 Spirosomataceae bacterium | reverse complement strand
AAAAATGACTATTTTGCAACGCAACAGATAAAAATAGGGTAATGTCAATACAATCTCACTCAAAACAGCTCAGATGAATTTATTTTACAACACCAATGCCCAATCCCTCGTCACTAAATTAAAAGGTATTTTCAATGATGCGATAGGAGACAGTCCTGTGGCAGGTAACAACCAAGAAGAAGTCGTAGCAGCCCTCGCAAAGACGGAGGGAATGTGGAGTGCCGACACCATCGTGAGTGTACTCAACTTCAAGACCTTGCAGACACTATACGTCAATGATGCTTTTACGCGGGTATTAGGGCTTACCAAAGAAGATTTAAATCAGAACCCCAGCTATCAAGTACAAATATTTGAGCCAGAACAATTTCTCATCATCAAAGAGTACGCTTCATGGCTTGTCCAAGTACAAGCAGTAACCCCTTACGAAGAACGAGTCAATCAAAATATCCAAATAGCAGGTCTCAAACTAAAACAGGCGAATGGTCAGACGCGAATCATTTTTAAAAATGTCGTTCCACTTGCTTTGGATGCCAATAAATATCCGTTGATAGTACTTAGAGTTTGGCAAAATGCCTCTCATTTGTTTCGAGGAGATGGTATTTGGGTACGCAATAGCTACAACAAAAACCCCAAATACACTGAGATTTTTCACAGTGGCTTGGAAGTCAAACGTATTTGGGTACGCAATAGCTACAACAAAAACCCCAAATACACTGAGATTTTTCACAGTGGCTTGGAAGTCAAACTACGCGGTGACATCATTCGAGACCGAGAAATTGAAATTCTTCGGCTTATCAGCGTGGGCAGGGAGTCGCACGAAATCGCGGCGGCGTTGGGCATCAGTATCAATACCGTCAACAACCACCGCAAAAACATGATAGACCGCGTGGGCGTGCGCGATACCACCGCCCTGCTTCAAGTGGCGCAGTGGTGCGGGATTTTGTGAAAATCATACGCTCTCAAAACTCGCCGCGATGCGTCGGTGGGGCAAAAGTGAAAAAGGGAGTTCAGAAGGTGGGCTCGTGATAGAAAATGGGGAAAAAGTACCGCTATCTTCTATCCTAAACTTATTCACGCCTACCATGATACGTTGGTTTTGTCGCAACGCCTCCAAACGACGCTGATAAGTGACTTCGATTTGATGTTGAATGAAATTTTGCTCAAAAGCGGGCATCAAGCCACCTTTTTGTTCTATTTCCAAAAACAACGCCCACGCAGCATCGGCCAATTGGAGCGTGAGCGCATCTATAAAATACGACCCAGTGGCGGGGTCGGTGGTTTTGTTGAGGTGGCTTTCTTCTTTCAAAATCGTGGAGATGTTGCGGGCGATTCGCTCCGAAAAATCGTCGGAGGGTTTCAGTAGCACGTCGTAAGCACGAATCGTGAGGGCATCGCAGCCACCTATCACCGCCGACATGGCCTCGGTCGTAGCGCGGAGGATGTTGGTATCGGTGGTGATGGCTGCATCATAAAACAGTGAATTGCTCGCGTGGATGTACGCAGGTGCGGGCGCGAAAGCCCACTGACGTTGGATTTCTGCCCAAAGGTACCGAAGCGCGCGTAGTTTGGCGATTTCGACGAAATAACTCGTTCCGACCGCCACCGAAAAGAATATTTTAGGAACGATTTGTGCTATCGAAAGCCCCAAATCACTAAGTTTATCCATGTACGTTACGGCGGTTGCAAGCATCACGGCCAGTTCTTGCGTAGCATTCGCTCCAGCATTGTGCAGTACCGTTCCGTCAATGCAGAGCGGTCGGAAGTGGGGAGAATCAGCCGTATCTCGACAATGTTGGGCAGCTTGCTCAAAAGCATCAGGCGCGAGGTCGCCCGTCTGCATCCACCGCGACAGCGCGTCATCCACTAGCCCGCCGTTGATATGATAGGCAATAAATTGTTGCAACGACGCAAGCACTTGTTTAGACAGCCCATTCGTTCTAAACAACACGGGCGTATCGCTTAGTTTGATGCCGTGGAGTAGTTTTTGGAAATTGATGACCGAGGTATTGGCCTGCGCTAAGTCCAACAAAATTGCGTCGGCTCCACCGTTCAGTGCGCGGATGATGTGCCCATTGGTGGTTTTTTCGTCGGTATAAACAACAGACGGTTGGTTGAGCCATCCCGTTTCTTTTTTCTGACTGTCGTGAAGGAGGGGCAAGAGGGCATTTCTTGCATCCTCAGCGGTGTAATAAGGCTGGACAGCAAAGCCCAAATCGGTCTCCCAAAGCAAAGATTCAAGCGGTTTTCCCTTTAAATCTTTGAGTGTTTGTTGCTGCCAAGCGGCTTTGTCTGTGGTTTCAAAAACGTCAAATAATTGTTTTTCCATAGACCGTACTTCTATTTTGATATAATAAAAATGGGAATAATAATATTTTCGTAAAGGTATCATATAATTTTTTGAAAAAGCCTCAAATCCAGCACTTGTTTCTACGTGCCTTTTGCCTAAATTTGCAACCCTTTTGAAAACACCCCATACTCTGTGAATAGTCAGTATCCTTTTGAAGTCGCCTCTGTTTGGGAAAAATGCCTGCACGTCATCAAGGCCAATGTCCCCGAGCAGAGTTTTAAGACTTGGTTTGAGCCAATCATTCCGGCGCATCTGCACGGAAAGACGCTGACTATTCAGGTACCGAGCCAGTTTTTTTACGAATGGCTCGAAGAAAACTACGTACATGTACTCCGACGCGCCCTCGACTACGCCATTGGTCGTGAAGGACAACTCGAATATTCTATCATCGTAGATACGGGCGGCGACCGCCAACCCCCCATCAAAGTGCAAGTGCCTACGCACTCACCCGACATGATGGAAGCCAAACGTAAAGCCGCCGAACCTCACCTGCCACCCCCGCCCAAAAGCACCGACGCGAGTGAGTTGGAGATGTACCTCAACCCGTCGTATAGCTTTGACAATTACATCGAAGGCGATTGCAACCGCTTGGCACGCTCGGCGGCTATGGCCGTGGCCCAACGCCCCGGCGTGACGTCTTTCAACCCGCTGCTTATCTACGGTGGGGTAGGGTTGGGCAAAACACACTTGGTACAAGCCGTTGGCAATCATATCAAAGTACACGCCCACGGCAAGTCGGTGTTGTACGTATCGTCCGAAAAATTCACCAATCAGTTTATCAATGCTATCAAAAACAATACCCTCCAAGGTTTCACTGATTTCTACATGAAGATAGATGTGCTGATTTTGGACGACGTACAGTTTTTGTCGGGCAAAGAAAAAACGCAAGATACGTTTTTTCACATCTTCAATCATTTGCATCAGTCAGGCCGACAAATCATCATGACCTCCGACCGTCGTCCAAGCGAGTTACAAGGGCTTCAAGACCGTCTGTTGTCGAGGTTCAAGTGGGGATTGACGGCAGATTTGCAACAACCCGACCTCGAGACGCGCATCGCTATCATCCAGCGTAAGTTGCAAATGGAAGGTATCAACATTGATGAGAAAGTGATAGAATACGTGGCGCACAGTGTCAATACCAACGTGCGCGAGTTGGAGGGTGTGATTGTGTCGTTGATGGCGCAGGCATCGCTGGTGCGGCGCGATATTGACTTGGAGTTGGCCAAAAGTGTCTCAAAAAATATTGTCACTTCCGAAGAACGTACCGTCAATATTGACACGATTCAAGAAATCGTGGCCGATTATTTTGAATTGACAGTGGCCGATTTGAAAAGCAAAAGCCGTAAGAAAGAACTCGTTTATCCGCGTCAAGTAGCAATGTATTTCGCCAAAGAACTCACTCCGTTGGCCCTCAAATCTATCGGCTATCATTTTGGAGGGCGCGATCACAGTACGGTGATTCACGCTATTCAGATGGTCAACGACCTCATGCAAGAAGACGATTCGGTCAAAGATACCATCCAACGCATCAGAAGTAATTTTGGCGGCTAATGCCATGAAAATTACCTTTTTACCCCGTTCCGAAATCCCCCAACAGCACTGGAATTCGTTCATTGAGGCATCGCCTCAGCGCATTGTTTATGCCTATACCTGGTATTTGGATGCGGTTACTTCCGACTGGGGCGCGTTGGTCTGCGAAGCCCACGGTCAGTGGCAAGCCGTCATGCCGATTCCACTCAAAAAAAAATGGGGAATGAAAGTAGTACAGCAGCCACTGTTTTGCCAACTGTTGGGCATTTTTGGTGCCAAAAATGCCCCTGTCGAAGCCGAACAGGCCATATTGTCGTACTTGACCCAACGTTTTCGTTACGTTTCGATTTACACCGGACGCTTCCAAACGCTTCAGCGCGACTTTCCTGTACTTGTTGAACGTACTGAATGTTGTACGCATTTGTTGAATTTAAGTGTTGATTATCAACAACTTCGTGAGCAATACACTCCCGACCGCCGTCGTAACTTGCGACGTGCGGAGGCCGAAGGCTGGACTTGGCAAGAAAGCGGTGATATTCAGCCTTTGATGCAACTTTTTCGGCAAAATCACGCCGCCCAAATCGAGGGTGGAGTGGGAGAGGAGGCTTATCAAGTGTTGGCTATACTGTACCAAACCCTTTATCAACGAGGGCTGGCAACCCTCTGCTACGCGCTCAAAGAGGGTCAAATAGAAGCGGGGGCGATGTTTGTAGTTGCCGATGGGCGCATCATTTATCTTTTCAACGCGGCTTCTGCGCGTGGGCGCAAGGGCAATGCTCGCACGTGGCTCATTGACAAGATGCTCCAAAAATATGCAGGGCAGGATTTCCTATTTGATTTTGAAAGCCCGATGGTGGATTCGATTGCTGGCTTTTACAAAAGTTTTGGGGCAAAAGAAGAAACATACAGCAGGTTAAGGGTGAATAAATTACCTTTTCCGTTGAAACAAATCCAAGATTTTCGGGCAAAAAAATACCCTTTCTTCGTCAAAAGAAAGGGTATAAAATAAGTTGTGAAGGACTTAATCCAACGGTGGAATACGCAACACTTGCCCTGGGTAAATCTTGTCAGGGTGGGTAAGCATCGGCTTATTGGCCTCAAAAATGGCTTGGTATTTCATCGGATCACCGTAGTACTTCTCCGCGATTTTAGAAAGCCAATCACCCTTTTCTACGGTGTGATACTGCGCTTCGGGAGCAGGCGTAACGACCGTCATGTCGTTTTGAACGGCTTCTACACCTTCTACGTTGCCAACGGCCAATGCAATTTTCTCGGCTTCTTCTTGGCTATTGACTTCTCCT
>JALOLW010000361.1 GCA_025455795.1 Spirosomataceae bacterium | reverse complement strand
AACGCTTGATAGGCGTACTTGGCGTGGTTGGGATAGTCGGTGTAGCGAATCCAAAAGAAGCCATCATCGCCCCAGTATTTTCCCCGACTGTTGACCGCCCGAAACGCCCCGCCAAATTTATGGTCGTCGTAGCCTACGACACATACGGCATGGCCTCCGCGCAGATAGTTGGATTTTTCGGGTTTCCAAAGGCCAAAATCTTCTTCTCCTCCCCCAAAAAACTGCACGATATGATGCCAGAGACTTCCCCAAAAACCCAAATCGTCCAATGAAGGCGTGGTCTGAATCCCAATCACCACGGGGGTCATTTCGGCCAAGGCTTTTTTGGTAGCCAACACTTTATTGACCGACGCATCGAGCAAGCCAAACACCTTGATATAATCCAAAATTTTGGAATCTTCCGACGGACGCAGAGGCTTATTGGCTTCGCAGTGAGGGTATTCCTGCTGTGATAGCTTTATGACCCCGTTTTTTTTGAGGTATTCCATCGCGAGCCCAATCTCCGTACCCTGCGAGCAGTCGTTGTCTTGAGGCTGCTTGATGTTGTTGTAAATAAACGAAGGCGAAAACCGTAGCGCGTCTATCTGCTCACGGTCGGTGATGCCGAGCCTAATGGCTTCCAAAATCGTGCGAGCGTAGTAGGTCGTTGAAACACCCACACAAGTACCCAATTGCCCTTGGTCAATCACGCTCGGGACGTACATCGAAAGGTCTATTTTGGATGGCACGCTGTCTCTGACCAGTACATTGACCTGTTTTTTGGTCGTTAGGCGGTAAGTAGAGTCATTGAGATGAAGCCCCTGCGCTTGGGCATCAACCAAAGCAAAGCAACTTAAAATTATGATGAATAATGTCGTTGTAATCTGCGTAAATTTTGTAAACAGTTGGTCATAGGATAGGATTGGTGGCACGACTCTAAGTCGTGCCACCAATGGGCTTATCCATGTCTCTGTGTGATACCCCAATATCATGGTCGTTTTCATCATTTTTTCCAGGTTTCGGTGAGTTCTATATAGGTGACAGTAGCACTAAAACTCTTGGTTTTGTTTACTTTGATTTGGGTCAATTTTGGATTGTAGATTTCCAAGGTTTTAAAGTAATTATCCACTGAAAAAGGTCGTTCCTTTTTTCCGATATTGTTCCCATTAGTGGGTACCAATGAGGTCACTTTTCCCTGTTCTCCCGCCAAAGCAAATTGCGAAAATATATCTTTCAGTCGCTCGCTGTACGCCTTTCGGTCTTCGGTTTTTTGAAGGCTGATGAGGTGATTGAAAGCCAACTCAATAAGGCTATCTCCCACGGGATATTTGAGGTTTGGGGAGATTCGGGCAGGCGTAGCGGCCATCTGTGCAAAGGCCATATTGGGCATTTGACAGCTTTTTACGTTCCAGTTGGGGGTTTGAGGGGGTGTTCTGCCGTTGGAGATTCTGGATTGCAACGAAAAGGTCGCTCTGGTACCTTGGAGGATGTACTGAAAGTTTGCGTCGGGAATATTTTCCCAGTTTCCGTCCAAAAACCTGTCCATTTGATTCAAAAAAATATGGGTAAAAATAGCCCCATTGTTGATGGTATCAGTACCTGAAGATTCCAGAGTTCTTGAATGAATTTTGGCAAGAATCGTTTTGCGGATGGTTGCTTTCTCGTTGGGAGCAGTTGCCGACACTGATTTCAGAAGTGGTTTTGTAAAGTCAGTTTTAGCACTAAATGAAGCTCGCAAATCCGTATAGATTGTATCTCTGGCAAAGGTGATGTCTTCGCGGCAATCGGCAAAGGCCAAACGCAATCGGGCTTTTTTGGCCGATAGTGCATCACCAATGTTGTCCAAAGTCAGCGGTGCGGTTTGGTATTTTTTGACTTTGAAAGCGGGGTATTGGCTATTGGGAAGAAAATACCCCAAACCGAAATAATAAAAACAGATGATGTCGTTGGGCGTTGTCGCCAGTTTTTCTATTGTCTGTCTGGCGGCTTTGGCCGTGAAGTTTTGCTTATTGAGATACGTCGCCTTGAATTGATAGCCTAAATTTTGGGCCGAAAAATCAAAAAACTTGACCACTCGTTCTTCATCTTTGAGGGTCTGAAAGCCCAATTTAAGGTCTTCAACATCAGATAGCAGCACTAAGTGCATGGTTTGGGCGCGTAGTTGCCACGTGATAAACACAGTGGCAAGGTAACATACGAGGGTTTTCATATAAGGCAGAGTTTTTCACCAACGGTGCAAGATAGTCATTTGCGATTCAACTTGAAATACAACCCATTGGAATTTATAAGGTCTCATTCCACGTTTAGTCACTAATCAATCACTCAAACATAATACCCTCATGTGGATAGAACAAAACAACAAACTCACCCGCGAATACGAATTTGAAGATTTCAAAGAAGCATTTGCGTTTATGACCAAAGTGGCCGAAGTCGCCGAGCAGATGAACCATCACCCGTGGTGGTCCAACGTTTGGAATACTGTCCGCATCGAACTCTCCACGCACGATGCGGGCAACACCGTCACCGCCAAAGACGAAGCCCTCGCCGAAGCAATTGAGAAAATTTTTGAGGAAATGTAAGAGGACAGCAAAGCATATTGATGCACTGCGGCATCAATATGCTACTTCCGCAAGTTTGCCAGGTACTCCACCAAATCCCGAATTTCGCGTTTTGACAAAATACTGCCCATCGGCGGCATACCAGAGGGCATGTTTTCGCGCTTGGCTACGCGGGCGGTAGCTATCACGAGCGGCTCGGCGTCGGAGGTGGTGAGGGTGATGGCTTCCGCCGTTTCTTTGGCCAGCGTCCCCGTTACTACTTGACCGTCTTTGAGCGTGAGCGTCACCACACCGTAGCCCGGCGCAATCCTTGCCGAAGGCTCAATGAGTGACTGCAATAGCTGCTCGCGCGTGAGCGTGTTGCCGATGTTGGTGAGCGCGGGACCTACCGCGCCGCCCGTGTTGCCTACGGCGTGGCAGCGCACACACTGCGCGGCGGAGTTGTTGTTGAAAATATTGCGCCCTTGAAAAAACGTCCCGCCAAAAAGCGTTTCGGCGTATTCATCGGCCAGCGTTTGTCCCGTGCGGAGCGCGGCCATTTTGGTCTTGAGGGCATCCACCCCCGAAGCGTCCACGGCTTCTTTGAGTTCGAGGGCTAAATTGGGCGAGATTTTCTTGTCGCGGAGTTGGTCTATCAAATCACTCAAAATCACCTGCGTTTTGTCTGCTTCCATTTTGGTGAGGGCTTCGAGCATTTTTTGCTGTTCTTTGGCACTGTTACGCCCAAACACCGATGACACGATTTGTGGCAAGCTCTCTTTGGTTACGTTTTGATTGCTCAACAGCCCCAACGCCACCGTCCGCACCGACTCTTCTTTGTCGTCCATGCCTTTTTTGATGATACCATCTATCTGATTGTAATTGAGGCGATTGAGGGCAGGAATAATGGCCGCCCGCACTTTGGGGCTTTCACTGCTATTGAAAATTTGGACCAATTCATTGTTGAAATCCCCAATTTGCAAATCGCCCAACAAGCCCGCCACGGCCACGAGGGTTTCGGGATTGGTCGCCTTCAAAAACTCGGCCACGTGCGGGGCTACCTTGGCTTTGATGCCCGCCAAATCGCGGTTGATGATGCCACGGTGACGGCCATCTACGCGGTCGGTAGGAGAAGGATTGGCCCAAGTGCCGAGGGCGGCCAACGCTTCAGCTTTCATGTCGTCTTTGAGGTCGGGGCGTTTGGCAAAAGCAATGAGCGTTTGGAGTTCTTGGTCGCCGCCCACGCGCAAGGCCGCGTTGATGGCCCGCCGCCAAATCACCTCGTTTTCGATGATTTTGGGCGCGTTGAGCATATTGGCCAACGCGGGCAGGGCGTTGGGAATCGAAAGGTCGTCGTTGATGGCGCGGGCGGCTTCGGCTACGATGTATTCGTCTTTGTCTTGGAGAAACAAGGCCACGTTGTCGTTGCGCAATCGCCTCAAAACCACCACCGCCGCCGTGCGGAGTGCCTTGCTCGGGTGTTTGGCCAACGCCACGAGGGGTTCTACTTTGCCAATTTTGGCCAAGGCCACCACCGCCGCGTGGCGCAGGTACAGGTCTTGGTCGTTGTTGGCTTCGAGCAGGTTGAGCAGTGGCGTTACGGCATCGGCGTAGGCCACGCGCCCAAGGGCTTCGGCGGCGTAAAACTTCACGCGCGGGTTGTTGTTTTTCAACAACGGAATCAGGTCGGTGGCGGCGGTATTTACCCGCGCGTCGCCGAGCATTTTGGCGGCTTGGGCCACGATTTCGGGGTCGGAGTCTTTCAACAAAGGCAAAAGCGTAGCCGCATTGGCAAGGTCTATGCGGGTCAGTTGGCCCACGCCCCAAATCCCGTGAATACGAGCGAGTTGATTGGTAGTTTGGGCAATGGCTTTTTGGAGTTGCGGCAGGCTTTTTTTGCCGCGTGCCACGAGTTCAAACTGCGCCTTTTGCCGAATCCGCATGTCTTCGTAAAACAACGCTTGGTACAGTACCTCGTCCGACTGCTTGGCGTAGTCCAACTGCATTCGGCGTTTGGTTTCTTGGCGTTGGGTGGCGAGGTCGTTTTTGTCGGCGGCTACGTCGAGTTTCCAGACGCGCCCGTAGTTTTTGGTGTCCCAGCCGTTGATCCAGTCGGCCACGTAAAGCGCACCGTCGGGGCCAAATTTGATGCCCGTGGGCAGAATACCGCTCACTACGTCTTTTTCACCGTCGAGTTCAAAGGTCGCGCCTTTGGGTTTGAGGCCAAACGACCAGATGTGCGAGCGCGACGGCGTACCGACAAATTCGACCAAGAAAAATTTGTTTTTCCACGCCGACCCCAACGCCGTACCAGGGTTGTACTGCATACCCGTGGGGCCGTTGTGGTAGTTCATGATGGGCGGCAAAATGTAGGCCGCTTGCCCTTCCCAACGGGGTTTGAAGAGTTTTTCGTTCATCCAAACGTTGTAGCGGTTGTTGCGCGGGTCGGTGTATTTGCCGTACTGCCAGTTGCTGCGCCAGCCCGCGTCGTGGCCCTGCACTACATGCACGAGGCGTTCGCTTTCGCCGGGGTGGTCGCCGTCGTTGTCAGAAGAGATGAGGTTGCCGTATTCGTCAAAAACAAACTCGTGGGTGTTGCGGAGACCCGTCGCAAATAGCTCAAAATCAGAGCCGTCGGGATTGGAGCGGGCAATGAGACCAGAGTTGGGGCTTTCCCAACGCTTGCCGTCGGGAGCGGTGATGTTGGCCCCAATATCGCCGATGTTCCAGTAAATACGCCCGTCGGGGCCTTCGGTTACGCCCGACATGCCGTGGCCGCTAAACCCAATATGGACCGCGTAGCCGTGGCTGATAGACGTTTTTTTGTCAATGAGGCCGTCGCCGTTTTGGTCTTCCAATCGCCACAAATCGGGTGCAATGGCCACAAACATATCTTTGGCGCGTACCAGCATCCCGCCCGCCACGTCGGTTACTTCTTCGTAAAAATCTTCCAAGATACGCAGCGACACGTCGGCCACGCCGTCGTTGTTGGTGTCTTCGAGTCGCCAGATTTCGTCTTTTTCTACGGCCAAGTCGCGCCAGTCGTGCGAGCCGTCTTCGTTGAGGTCTTTGAGCCACTTGTTTTGGTCGCTTTTTTCGGGGGCAAAGGTTTTGCGCAAAAACGCCCGACGGTCTTCCACGGTCTGCAAACCAATGGATTCGGTCATCCAATGACGGTAGCCTCGGATGTCAAACTCAGAGTTTTTTTGGCGATTGGTGCGGTTGATGTACACCCGCCCGAGGTCGTCCATGGACATGGCCACGGGGTCGGGCGCGAGCGAGTCAGAAGCCCAAAGGCTCATTTGGAGGCCGTCGGCCAGTTTGATGGGCGTTTTATCGCGGATTTCTTTGGCGCGACTTACTCCTTTTTCGGGAGCTTCTTTGACCACCACGAGTTCTGACTGACTCGTGCGCGGCGTACGCATACAAGCCACCACGAGCAATGACACCGCCGCCGCGGTAAAAAGGTGCGTTTTGGAGCGAACAGAAAGAGACATATTGTAGCAATATTGAATAAAAGACAAGAAATAGGGAATGTCGAAACGGGAAAACGAAAACTCTATCCAAATAAATTAGCAAACTCGCGGTTTTTACTTGTCAAAGACCAATTTATTGACCTATTTCGGTGCATTTTCATCTTCTTCCCACTCAAACAC
>JALOLW010000360.1 GCA_025455795.1 Spirosomataceae bacterium | reverse complement strand
ATTGCCATTTGGAGCTAAACTTAATTTGGATGTAACCGAGCGTCAAATAGTTGAGGCTTTTATTGAGGCTGTATGGGGCATGTACAATTTTGAACCAAAGGAAGAAGGAGATTTTGATGAGCCCAGTGAAATAATAGATTGGGAAAAACTGGAGGAAGAAGAAAAGGAAAAAGCAGCCAATTACGTTTTGTCTGTTTACTCCGAAACGATAAAACATAACAATTGAGAAAATATGGCACAAATTGATGCGTACGCTTATTCACTTTTAGACTATATTCAATGCCCTTCAAGTTATGATTTCGTGTATGGGTCAAGCACTCGCCAAATAGCGATATATAGGTTGGAAGAAGATGCGGAAGACGATTTTAATTCAAAGAAAGGGGATATTCTCGTGGGCGGTGGCAGAGGCGAGGCAGATGTCTTACGAATTGCGATGCCCGAAATGTTACATTGGCTGAATGATGAACTCGAAAAAGTCGAAAACCCAGAAACAATAATTGAGACATTTTGGTCGCCTACGTTTAGTTTTAAGATAGGTGAGGGATTTGATAAAATAGGCTGGAATCCAGCTGAAGAACGCTTAGAAGTTTGGTTAGCCGAAAAAATCATAAACGAAGTTGTTTTAAAACCTTCTCCCCTCGAAGCTTTCCAACAACATCTTGCTACTTTTTTTCCAAAGGCGGCTATTACAGAATCGTTTACACTGGGTGGGAAATATGAGTTAAGGTTTGAACTGGGAGGGGCCGCAAAAAATGGTACTAAAAAACGCATCAAACAAGCTACAGATAGAGCTTGTGAGCTTTTTCGAGCACATTTTTCGGATACAGAAGCATCTATTTGGGTTTTAGCTTACGAAGATTTGAATCCTTATTTTGATGATACACTCAATCAACATTTACCTTCAATACTAAAAGATTCAATTTTAGAGCGTTTTGAAGAAATAGAGTTACCTTGTCACTCAAGATTTTTTGAAGACGACGAAAACGGTAATTCAATCCCTCGATACTATGATGCTAAGGTTATTGTTGCCAAAATAAAAATGAAGAACTTGCTCATCGAGGAGCTTTTGAGTGGAATAGCCTCCTTTGAAATGGGCAAACAGCCCTGTATTCCGCAAGAAGTGTACTTTTTTCAAGATAACTCTGATAAAGCCTTTCGGATGTACGATGACCGTGGTTGTTATGTTTGGGCAAATGAACCTAATAAAATCAAATTACCCTAACTCACTCAACTCCAACCACCGCATTTCTTTTTCTTCGAGCGCGGCGGTGAGGGTCTCGATTTGGGTAGCCCAAGTCGTGAGGTCTTCGTGCGAACCACTACCGCCGTTGAGTTTTTCGATAAATACGCTTTTTTGAGTTTCTAAGGCCGCAATTTCCCCTTCCAGCGCCTCCAATTCCTTCTGTTCTTTGAACGTGAGTTTGCGTTTTGGGGCGTTGGGCAGAGGGGGAGGGTCGGACCGTCGCACGGCAGAGAATTGGGCTGTATTCTCACTACTTTTTCCTTGTTCCGTTCTCCGTTCTCCTTGTTCCTTACTCCGCTCTCCATTTTCCTTATTTTCTGCCACAAAATTCCGATAGTCGGTGTAGTTACCAGGAAAATCGCGGATGTGGCCGTTGTCTTCAAACACAAACAGATGGTCCACGAGTCGGTCCAAGAAGTAGCGGTCGTGGGAGACAATGACCAAACAGCCAGGGAAATTCATCAAAAATTCCTCCAAAATATTGAGCGTCGTGATGTCGAGGTCGTTGGTAGGCTCGTCGAGAATCAAGAAGTTGGGTTCGGCCATCAAGATGCGCAGGAGCTGCAAGCGGCGTTTTTCGCCCCCGCTGAGTTTTTCGATGAGTGTACCTTGCTTATTGGGTGGGAATAAAAACGCATTGAGATACTGCGTGGCGGTCACGGTTTGGCCCGTACCGAGACGAATCACTTCGGCCACGTCTTTGACCCAATCTACCACACGCTGCCCGTCTTTGTATTCGAGGTCGGTCTGTTTGTAGTAGCCAAACTGCACCGTATCACCGCATACTACTTGGCCGTTGTCGGGTCGTAGCTCGCCTGTTATCATGTTGAGCAGGGTGGATTTTCCCGCACCGTTGCGGCCTACAATACCGATTCGGTCGCCTTTTTTGAAAGTATAAAGAAAGTTATGGACGATTTGACGCTCTTCGTATCTTTTACCAACACTCTGTAATTCAACGATTTTGCTACCCAATCGCGCACTTTTCACGCTCAGTTCGATTTGGTCGTCGTATTTGCGTTGGTGGGCTTTTTCTTTGGTGTCTTCAAAAGCATCTACGCGGTATTTGGCTTTTGTACCACGGGCCTTGGGTTGCCGCCTTATCCAGTCCAATTCTTTGCGGTACAGGTTACGGGCTTTGTCTATTTCGGAGGCTTCGATGGCTTCGCGCTCGGCTTTCTTTTCCAAAAAATAGGCATAATTGCCCCGATAAGTATAAAGGGTGCCATTGTCCAACTCGACGATGACGTTACAGACTTTGTCCAAAAAATAGCGGTCGTGCGTGACGAGCAGTAAAGTGGTGTTTTGGGTGTCCAAATAGCCTTCGAGCCACTCTACCATGCCGAGGTCGAGGTGGTTGGTAGGTTCGTCAAGAATCAGTAAATCAGGGCTTTCTATCAAAACTTTGGCCAACGCCACGCGCTTTTTCTGCCCGCCCGAAAGCGTTCCGATGGTTCGTTCTACGTCTTGAAGACCGAGTTTCCCCAAAATCTCTTTGGCCCGGGCTTCAAAATCCCACCCTTGCAGAGAATCTACGCGCTCAACGGCGTTCATGAGGCGTTTGTCGTCGTTGAGAAGCAACGCTTGTTCGTACTCTTTGACGGCTTGTGCCACGGGATTGTTGCCCGAAAAAATCACCTCGACCATCGGCAGTTCGGGCGCGAAATCGGGGGCTTGGTCCAAATAACCCACACGGATGTCTTTACGGACGCTCACCTCGCCCTCGTCGGTGGGTGTGATGCCCGCCAAAATCGTCATAAGGGTAGTTTTGCCCGTTCCATTGGCCCCGATGAGGGCTACTTTATCGCCTCGGCTGAGACCAATCGTAATGTTTTTGAAGAGCCATTTGTCGCCGTAAGACTTGGCTATGTTTTCGGCAGAGAGATAATTCATGCCGCAAAGGTAAGCGGCTTTGGGGATTTATTTTACACCTTCTGAGCGGGATTGCCAAAAACGCGCTTTCCTGCGGGAATGTTTTCAATCACAACCGACCCCGCGCCCACGCTCGCCCCCCTGCCCACGTGTACACCCGCAACGATGGTGGCGCCCGCGCCAATAAACGCCTCATCGTCTATCACCGCCCCACTTCCGATGATGCTGCCCGCGCCCACGTTCACAAAGTCACCCACTGACGCACCCGCTTCTATCACACAGGCCGTTTGGAGAAGATTGTGATTGCCTATTTCGGCAGAAACACCAACCACGACCCGTTCCGCCACCAAGTTGCCATGACCGATAGTCGCCATGCCAGAGACCACCGCACTGTCGTGAATGGCATTGACGGGCATCGTATGCCGACGCTCGTTGAGCATTTCGACCACGTTACGTCTTACTGTACGGTCTTCGATAGCGACAAATGCCTCACACTTTCGCCCAATGAGTTTCAGAAAACCGTCGTCGTCGGTACTGCCGAGCACGGTAAACTCGCCGATTTCGGTGTTGTGCAATTTTTCGTCGTCGTCAAGCAAGCCATACACGACTACATTGTTTCGGATAAAAATATCCAAGGCAGTAAGTCCGAGTGACTTAGCACCAAATATCAAAACAGGATTTTCCATGGGTTAGACTGAGCTGACTATTTCTTTTCAGGAAACGGAATGATGAGTTTTTCGCCGCGCTCTGCGAAGTTTTTGGTCTTTTTGTTGGCGGCCATGAGTTGAGCAACGGTGATGCCGTACTTGTCGGCTACCACGCGCAAAATATCGCCCGCGCCGACGGTATGAACGGCTTTGACTCGAATTTTGATGCGCGTTACACCCGATTTTACGTCTTTGCTCTCGTCTTTTACATCGGGATTTAAGCCTTTGAGGGTTGCAGACTTGAGGTTGTAGCGATTGGCAATGCCGTAAAATGTTTCCCCTGCTTGCACCGTGTGTGTGATTTCGACGCCGCCCACGTCCACCGAGGCGGGCGTAGGTTTAGGAGTTTCTTTCGGTTTTTCTTCTTTGGGGTCAGGTTTTGTGTCTTCGGCAATGTCTTCGGCTTTGGTATCGCTGTTTTGCGTATCTTCTGCCACTTGTTCAACATCTTTCTTTTCGCCTGTTGAAGATTCTACCGATTCTGGAATAGCCAATTGGTCGTTGCTGTTGGGCAGTGGTTGTAGTTCTCTACCCGTCGTGTCCACGGGCGTATTGAGCAGTTCATCCACATCGGCGGCATCGTCGGCTAAGTATTCATAACCTGCGTACAGCAACCCTGCAATCATCAGTACCAGTACCAACAACGAAATATAGGGCAGTTTGGAAGATTCTTCGGGACGGCGGTTTCTATTT
>JALOLW010000029.1 GCA_025455795.1 Spirosomataceae bacterium | reverse complement strand
AAGCGGCTCGCGCGGCGTTTTTGCCCTCGCTCAATCTGGGTGGAATGATTGGTTTTCAAGCCTTTAATCCGCGTTTTATCCTCAACCCTGCCTCTATTGCGTTTAGTTTGTTGGGTGGACTCACCGCCCCATTGGTCAATAAAACCGCCATTCAAGCCGAATTCAACGTCAGTAAAGCCGCGCAGTTGGAGGCACTTTATCAGTATCAGCAGACGATTCTCAACAGCTACGTCGAAGTCTATAACCTCACCACCAATATCAACACGCTACAACAAATCTATGGACTCAAAAATGAAGAAGCCAGTAAGTGGCTGAGTGCCGTAGAGAGTGCGTCGCAGTTGTACTTGACTGGACGCGCCTCCTATTTGGAAATTCTCATCAACCGTCAAAATGCCATCAACGCCAACCTCGACCTCATCGAAATCAAACAACGGCAATACGACACGACCGTGGCACTCTACCGCGCCCTCGGTGGTGGCTGGCGATAGAAACACTCTCTGAATCAAGGTCTAAGTGTTTACTTCTTTCTCTTCTGTAGTGTGTTTTACAGGTTTATTTTATTGATTTTCAAAGTGTTAGGCTGACCTTCTTGACGTTGTTCGTATGCTATCAAAAGCTCGTTGCCAACTACCAATGCTGTTGCGTTGCCCACGTTGTTTTGGTCCATCCACTGGGTCTGAACATTGGTACTATTTACCACTTGATAGGCAATTTTGACGCTATTTGTGGCGGGGTTGGTTTGTTCCCACAAAAACACTGCCTTCTCGGCATTGGCTGTTATGTAGGCGTTTTTTGCAGTTGGTTCGGTAATTACGGCCAGTTTTTTGCCTTCTTGCGTTGCCAATCGAATTCCCTTCTCGCTCTCTGCTGCCGAAAACCACGTAATGAGGTTGGTACTACCAAAAGCCACCGATACGGCTCCCGATACTTGTAATGCAAAATTAGCTGATATTACAGCAGTCACATACCACGGCATCTATCAATTTTTCGGCTTCAAACACGCCATTTTTGGTGATAGCAATGCGCAAGTCGCGCTCTTCGTGTTTGGTACTCCCTTTGACATCTTTGAGGTACGCCACTGCTACTTCATCGTTGGCCAGCACCGTAGCATCAAAAAAGCCCCGCATGAGATTGGGCGTAGGGTCAGTATCTACGGGTTGGGGTAATGTCCAAGTAGTACCACTATCTTTTGAAACACAGTAAGCCACTTGTCCACCGCGTCCACCTCGGCCTGGGCCAGCGTTGGGGTTGTTCATAAACACCGCTACCAACGAACCATCTTTTTTGGATAGCACCCGCGCTCGCATCAAGCGACTATTGCCAATACCATAGCCCGTAGCGATGATTTTCTTTTCCGAAAACGTATGCCCTTTGTCTTTGGACAGGGCCATACAAAAGGCCGTTTTCCCATCAGTGTCTTTTTCTGTCCAACTTAGCAGCACATCTCCTTTGGGAGTTTGATTCAAGAGGGGCATGGCGTATATTTTGGTGTTGTCTTGCAAAAACGATTGGGCCAATACGCCTTGATACGATAAAAGAAAGGCAAAAAAGAGGTGTTTAATTGTGGTCATTTATAAAAAGGTTTACGTGATGTTTGAGACAAAAGTACATGAAATAAGCTCAGATTTAAACAAACATAGACTAAAACGGAAGTCGGGTAGATTAATCAATGAAGCCAGACGATAGATGTTATCGGGGCTTCTCTGTCTATTATACGAAAAAATCGTCGTTACAAAATTCAACCCTATTTTTGGATAGGTTTGAAATCTATTTTTACTTTTACAGATACAAATCAAACCTTTGCCAGAATGCCCCAAAAACCTATCCCCAATTACGACGGTCTCTACGGTGATTTGTCGGCAAGGACATCTTCTGAGTATATTTTTTTGGAACTGATAGCGACCCGCAGCCAAATTTTTGACTGGGTGATTGAGCCACACATTCATACCCGTCTGTTTCAGGTGTTTATCGTCGAGCAAGGCCAAATATACTTTCAAGAAACCGCCCACAAACACCAACTGACCGCCCCTTGTGTGTGTTTTGTACCACCTACTCAACTTCACGGACTGGCTTATTCGCCCGATGTCCAAGGGTATATTTTGACCGTATCAGACAGCATCATTGAAGACATATTCAAAACCTCTGTTGATATTTTTCAAACATTTGAAAAAGTACAAATTATCCACCAATTTGACGATGAAATGACGTTTCAACAACTTCAATCTTTGATAAAAATGCTTGAAGTGGAATTGTTTGGGGAGCGTTCAGAGCGCAATGTCATGCTCAGAGCCTATTTGGGGCAGTTTTTTGTACAAATTCACCGTATGAAGCAACACGGCGAAGCCACTCAAAACAACAGCCTTGCCATCAATTATTTTAGAAAATTTCAGAAAAATATCAAAGCCGCTGATTATCACAAAACCATCCCCGAGTTTGCCGACGAACTTCACATTACGCCTGTTCATCTCAACCGCATTTGCAAACGTATTACGGGCAAGTCGGCCCTTGAGTTGGTCAATGAAAACCTGATTCACGAAGCCCAAAAATACCTGCTGCACACCTCTTATTCGGTTTCGGAGATTGCCTATTTGTTGCAATTCGAGTACCCTAACTATTTTGCCAAACTTTTCAAAAAGCACACTGGGATGTCGCCTGTTGAGTTTAGGAGCCAACAACGTGGGCAATAAAATCTGTGATGGCGTTGGGCTGACCAGTGGTACGCTCAAGTACCCATCCCACCGCCGCGATAGAGACCAGCACTGCACCCACTGCCCGAAAAGGTGTGTAAAACCGCGTTTGACTCAATACAATGAGCCACGGGATGGTAAAACCGACAATCACTAACTGCATGGCTTCGATGCCCAAATTAAATCCTAAGATGCTGATTAGTAGTGGCTTTGTGTCTAACTCCAACAAGGTCAAGGTTTCGGCAAAAGCCAAACCGTGAATCAATCCAAAGCCTGCTGCAATCCAAACCTCTTTGCCCGCAAAAAGCGGACGGTACGCATGGATGGCCGATACCAAAATAGATAATGCAATCAAAATTTCGATGGGTTGGTTGGGTAAATTGACCAAGCGCGTGGCCGCCAAAAGCAGCGTAACAGAGTGTCCTACGGTAAAAGCGGTTACGATTTTGAGCAACCGAACCAGACTGTACTTGATGCCTCCAAAACCAGCCCATTTTTTATTCTCAACCACCAGCACAGCGGGAAGCAGCAATACCAACAAAAACATCAAGTGGTCTATGCCTTCGGAAATATGGTGCTGCCCGAGCGAAAACATTTTTTTGAACCCCTCCCAAGCACTTCCTTGCGCCAAACTCACCTGAAAAGGCTGGACACGCATCGTCGGAATGTCTATTTCAATCACGCCGACTTGTTGGAGCGTGGTGGTATCTTCGGCGATGAGTCCGCGTTGCCAATCTTGCCGTACCGACACCAAAATTTTGTGGCTTGCTACTTGGTGCAGTATCACGTCGTAGTCAAAATAAAAATTGCGAAGGTCGTAGTGCTGAGGCGGTTGCATTTCAAAGTTCACCACCAATTCATTGTACGGCCCCGCAAGCTCGGTTTGAGTGGCTATGACTTCCATCTCACCGAGGGTTACTGACCACGGTTTGCCATCGAAAGTTCGCGGGCGGATATGCTGACGTAGATAGCGGCGCAACGAGTCGCCCAACCGCGCTATCAAGCCCTCGGGGCGGTCGTTTACCCCCATGCCAATGGCCGATTGTAACTCATTAAGCGGCAGCATGATTTGTCCCGAAATCCGTTGTTCGTGTACGTTGAGCAGCACCACTGAGTTAGGCATAGGATGCGCCAAACTTTGCAAAACTGGCAGCGTCAGAAGCACTGCCAGTTGCCATATCCAAACACGAATTTGACGCTTAATTGGCCCCATAATCTGCTTTTCTGTCCCGCCAAACTGAGTGCGGATGAACGCCGTTGCGGATGATGATACCCGATTGCATAGACCACTCAATCCAAACACTCGGGCCATCAACTAAGACATAGTCGCCTTTTTCGGCCATCGAGGTTCCGCCGTAGTACGACACGTAAGTTTCGTCCAGTTCTGATTTGTATTTTGCCAACACCGCCGCTGCCGCTTTGTCGTCCAAGTCGTCCACGTAGGTTTTGATAGCCGCCAGCAGCAGGTCTTTTTGGGCGGCAGTGAGGTTGCCTGCTTTGACGCCCGTTTTGGTAGTAGGAAAACTACCGTCTTTTTGTGGCCCAACGATGATGTCATTTTGGGCAGCAGCCCGCTTGGCAGTACTGAGTTCAGCCGTACTTAAACTTTGGAGGAATTTGGCAAAAGCGGTCGTTTCTTGTACCAACGGCTGTACTGTTTTGCCCGTGTTGGTAGAGAGCCAAGTAGGATAAGGCTCCGTAGAACGGAATGAAGGCGTACCACCTGTCATTTTACCGTTGCTGTAAGTATAGATATTGGTACCGTGGTGGCCTCCAATCTGCAAACACCACAGCCCCGTTGTGCTTGGCGTACCCAGAAACGCAATGTAGTAGTTGCCCGAACCATAGCCGCTATCGCCGCCATTGGCGCGGAGGTAGTCGTCGGCATCAATGATACCCGCGTATTCCTCGTTGCCTTCGTTGGCTCCTGTGCCTGTGGAGGCTTTGAGCAAGGCATAAAAAGCCGTCCATTGGGCTGTCGAGAAAGTGCTTGAAGCCAAGCCCACGCGGTTTCGGTACAAACTTTGGGGCAAATTGGACCACAACTGCGCTTGGGTTTTTGTGTAGGCATATTGCAACGAACTCACTTGGGTGGATGAGAGAGAGGTTTTGAAGGCTTCGGCGGCTTTGACGATGTTGGCGATGTCGGTATCTACATTCCAAGCCGAGCCGCCACTACTCACGGGGGCCGCCGCGACGGTCAAAGCCAACGTACACGCTTGTCCGCCCACACTCACGGCAAAAGAGGCCGTGCCTGCGGCAGTGGGCGTACCTGTGATGGCAAATGTGACCGACCCCGCACCAGCGGCCAACGTGCCGGCGGCCAAAGTAGCCGTTAAGCCCGTAACGCCCGTTGAGGCAATGGCCGCCCCCGCCGCGTAAGCTGCCGCGTTGCCGCCCGTGTAGGGGACAGTGGCAGTGCCTGTGTAGGCAACGTTGGCCGTAGCCGTAGCCGAAAAAGTAGCCGAACCGCAAGTCAAGGCGGTTACGGTAGCAGTGGTGGGGGTAGGAGTGGGGGTATCAGTAGCATTGTTGCAGCCAATCATCAGGCCGATGACAGTACCCATACCGAGAACAAAGTGTTTGATTTGCATAAAAATGGTTGTTGAAGGTAGTGTTAATAGGTTTTATATTTTTGCAAAGGTGGCGGTTTTGCGCGACGGTCGAGAAAAACAAATTTGACTTTCACGGACAAAAATCGAACCTTGCGTTGGGTGAGTCGTCATTTGCGAAAGTATTTATAGGCTGTTAATGCCTTTTTTGCCAAAAACACAACGAAATAATGAGATACATAACCTTACTCTTTTTCTCTCTTTTTGGCAATGGCGTTTTTGCCCAAAACATCCCCCTTCCCGAACACCCCCGCCCAGATTGGCAACGCGCCGATTGGCTCAATCTGAATGGCGATTGGTCGTTCCAATTTGACAAACAAGACGTGGGCTTGACCCAAAATTGGCAAAAAGGTAAACAGCCTTTCCCGCTCACCATCAAAGTGCCTTTTCCGTGGGGCGCGCCGTTGTCGGGCGTGAAAGACGAGGGTGATATTGCTTGGTACCAGCGCAGTATCACTATTCCTGCGGCTTGGAAAGGCAAGCGCGTGTTTGTTGTCATCGGGGCCAGCGACTACAAAACCACCGCTTGGCTCGATGGCAAAGAATTGGGTAGTTTTGAGGGTGGCTATGTACCGTTTGAATTTGAACTCCCCACCGACAAGGCGGGAAAACCCCAAAAATTGACCATTAGAGTAGATGACAAACGCCGCGACTACGCCCTTTATGGAAAACAAGGCTACGGCAATGCCCGTGGTATATGGCAGACGATTTATTTGGACGCCCGCGCCAAAGATTACTTAGAAACCGTGCATTTTACACCCGACATTGACAACGGTAAAGTCAAAGTCACGGCTACGCTCGCGCAGCCCGCTTCGGAAGATTTACAATTAAAGTTGTCTATCAAGGATTTAGAGCAAAATATTCCTGCCCAAACCATCGCCAAAGGTCAGTCGCAGTTGAGTTTTGAAGTAGCCATGCCCAACGCCAAACTCTGGACGCTCAACAATCCCTATTTATACGAGACGCTGGTTCGGGTTTCAAACGCGAATCTCCGAGGTTCGCGTTTCAAACGCGAACCAGCTGTTGAACGCGAACCAGCTGTTGAGGAAATCCAAACCTACTTCGGAATGCGTAAAATCTCCGTGGTCAATCTGCCAGGTACCAATTACCCCTACATTGCCCTCAACAATGAGCCGATTTACGTGCAGCTTGCCCTCGACCAATCTTACCACCCGCAGGGTTTTTACACTTTTCCGAGCGATGAGTTTATGCGCAACGAAATCAAAATGGCCAAAGACATCGGTCTGAATGGCATACGTACCCACATCAAAATTGACGTACCGCGTAAGCTGTACTGGGCCGACAAATTGGGGCTGTTGGTCATGGCCGACCTACCCAATTTTTGGGGACAACCCAACGCCGAAGCCCGCGCGGAGTCGGAGCGTACGCTGCCGCGCATGATTAAGCGCGACTTCAACCACCCCGCTATTTTCTCATGGATTATTTTCAATGAAACGTGGGGACTGCGCACCAAAGTAGAAGAAAATGGCAAGAAAGTGGACAAATACTTGCCCGAAACCCAACAATGGGTGGTAGAAATGTACCGCAAAGCCAAAGCCCTCGACCCCACGCGCTTGGTAGAAGACAACTCCATCTGCTGCGGTGCCGGCCACACCGAAACCGACATCAACTCGTGGCATGAATACCTGCCAGGCTATGCGTGGGAAAACCACCTCAAAGACCTTACTTCCAAGACGTTTGAAGGGTCGGAGTTTCATTTTGAGAAAGGTTTCAAACAAGGTAAAAACCAGCCCAACATCAACTCCGAATTTGGCAACGTGTGGGGCTACGACGGCAGCGCGGGCGACGTGGACTATACCTGGGACTACCACCGCGCCATCAATACGTTTCGCAAATACCCGCTCGTGGCGGGTTGGCTCTACACCGAGCATCACGACGTAATCAACGAATGGAACGGTTACTGGAAATACGACCGTAGCCAGAAGTTCACGGGCTTGAACGAACTCGTGCCGGGCATGAGCCTCCGCGACCTCCACGCTGACGTGATGATAACGACAGGCCAAGATATTTCTAAAACTGTTCGCGCTACCGAAGTGGTGCAAGTGCCGCTGTTTATTTCTTCCATGACTGCCCGCGAAGACCTCGGCAACGAACTCACCCTCAAAGTGGATTTGAGTGGTTGGGATGCCTTTGGCGAAGAGCGCAGTTGGCAGTCTTTCTCCCAAAAAATTGCTTATAAACCCTACCTCAACCAGCCTTTAGCACCGCTATATATCATTATGCCTGCCGAAAAAGGGGTGGCGATTTTATCGCTGACGCTGCTTGATGCGAAGGGTAATATTTTGAGTCGCAATTTCAACAGCTACGTCATCGAAAAGCCCCAACCTGCCGAAATCACGACGCCCGTGGGAACGAAGTTGCGTTTTTTGAGCATTGATCCCAAGACGTTTAGCGATGCCAAGTGGTCGCTCAAACAATGGAACGTACTCGACGGCCTCAAAGTAAACGGCGCGGGAAGTGGGTATTTTGAGTACCGTGTCAAATGGCCTACCGACCTCAATATCAGTGATTTGATGGGTGTGTCGTTTGTAATGGAAGCCTCGGCCAAGCAGTTGTTTGGCAAAGACCGCGAGGGCAATAAAAAAATCGAAGATAACTATATGCTCGGCGGTGGCACATTTGACAATAGCCTCAACCCCAATGCTTACCCCCAAACCGACGAGACCAAGTTTCCGAGCGAAGTAGCGGTGAGTTTCAACGGCGTAGCAGCGGGTAAACTCCCCCTCTCCGACGACCCCGCCGACCACCGAGGCATCTTGTCGTGGCACTATCAACCCCAAAATCGTAAACTGCGCGAAGCGGGCAGTTATGGCTACAAAATCGTGACGGCTGTACCCGCCGAAGCCCTCCAAAAGGCCGCCCAAACGGGCGAATTGGTGCTTCGCCTCAGCGTGGAAGGTAACGGGGGC
The DNA here is from genome assembly GCA_025455795.1 of Spirosomataceae bacterium. Taxonomy (GTDB): domain Bacteria; phylum Bacteroidota; class Bacteroidia; order Cytophagales; family Spirosomataceae; genus Runella. Next base: position 9,255 of record JALOLW010000029.1, on the reverse strand, counting down.
TTGGCCATTTACGGCGAAAAATTTGGCCGCTATCCCATGAATCCGACGGTGATTGTGAAAGTTAAGTAAATGATTTGGTGCTATTTGCACTATGGCAACGCAACACCTCTATAATCTCAGAGTTGCTGTGTTTGCGCTGTTGCTGGTGTGCCAAAAAAATAGCTGAGTGAAGAAAAAGCTATAAATTGCATCAAAAAAATTAGGTTATGTCAAAATATATCAATCCATACACAGATTTTGGACGGTTCGCCGTTGCGATTTAAAAAACTCTTTGGAGAAGAAGCTAACAAAGACCTGTTAGTTGATTTTTTGAACCAGTTATTGCCAGACCGCCACCAAATTACAGAATTGAATTTTCGTAATGTTGAGGGTATTGCTGAATTATCGCACGAACGAAAAGCAATTTTTGATATTCATTGTCAAACTCAAAGTGGCGAACGCATAATAGTAGAGATGCAAAAGGCTAAGGTCAATTTCTTTAAAGATCGTTCATTGTTTTATTCGACCTTTCCAATCAGAGAGCAAGCCAAAAGGGGAGACTGGGATTTTCGTTTGACCCCAATTTACATGATAGCAATATTAGACTTTCAGTACGATGAGCAAGAAGAGAAACAGAAGTTTTTGCGAAGTGTAAAGTTGAAAGATCAAGATGGAGATACATTCTATGACAAATTAAATTTCAAGTTTCTGCAAATGCCACTGTTTTTGAAAGAAGAAACAGAACTGGAAAGCCATTTCGATAAGTGGATATATTTTTTGAAGCGATTAGAGAGTTTTGACAAAATACCATCAATATTACAAGAACCGATATTTGAAAAGGCATTTGAAGTGGCAGAAATAGCAAACATGACAGCAATTCAATATGCCGAATATCAAGAGAGCTTAATGACCTATATCGAGGTAAAAGAAGTTATCAAAACAGCGAAAGACGATGGGAAAAAAGAAGTCGCAAAAGAACTTAAAGATTTAGGGGTAGATGTAGCCATCATCATTAAATCTACGGGGCTATCAAAAGAAGATGTTGATGAGCTTTAGTTGGTTATTTCAGTTCATTCTAATCATTGAAATACTCATTATCACACGGGCTTCGTAATGGAACGTTCATTATGATAAACTATCACTCACTACTTGCAGAACAACAACACAAACGCCCGCATGAAACAAAACCAAAACTTAATGTGTTGGCAGGAGTAGGAATCATCCTTACAGCGTTTAGTCACAAAACATGAATACACCTGCCCGCTTTCTTTGGCTGCTCAAAATGGCTTGGCGCGACAGCCGCCGCAATTTCTCCCGATTGTTTCTTTTTATTTCGTCTATCGTGTTGGGCATCGCGGCGCTGGTAGCGATTTATTCGTTGGGCTACAATCTCCAACAAAACATTGATAGTCAAGCGGCTGAACTGTTGGGGGCGGATTTGGAAATTTCCAACAATCAACCCGCCAACGACAAAATCAAGCCTTTGATGGATTCACTTCGGGGCCAACGCGCCGAGGAGCGGAGTTTTGCTTCGATGATATTTTTTCCTAAAAACAACGGCACTCGTTTGGCCCAAATCCGTGCCTTGCAGGGCGATTTTCCGTACTACGGCACGCTCGAAACCACGCCCGTGAACGCCGCCAAGGCGTTTAGGACACAGCAAGCCGCGCTCGTGGACCAAACCCTCATGCTTCAATACCAAGCCCAAGTAGGCGACTCTATCAAAGTGGGCGAGGTTACGTTTCGGATAGCGGGGATTCTCCAAAAAGCCCCTGGGCAAACGGGTATTGCGGCTACAGTTGCCCCGTCCGTCTATATTCCGTTGGCGTATTTGGAGCAAACGCGCTTGGCCCAGAAAGGCAGTCGGATTGTGTATCGGTATTATTTCCAACTTCCGCCCAAAACCGACGTGGAGGCGTTGGTCAAAAAAATAGAGCCACGTTTGGAAAAAGAGGGCTTCAACTACCGTACCGTGGAGTCGCAAAAACGCGACACGGGGCGTTCGTTCCGCGATTTGACGCGCTTTTTGAGTTTGGTGGGTTTCATTGCGCTGTTGTTGGGGTGCGTGGGTGTGGCGAGTGCCATACACATCTACATCCGCGAAAAAATCAGTTCGATTGCCATTTTGCGCTGTTTGGGGGCCAAAGCCTCGCAGGCGTTTTGGATTTACTTGATTCAAATCTCGGTCATTGGCTTGGTGGGGTCGCTGTTGGGTGCGGCCTTGGGCGTGATGATTCAACAGTTTTTACCGAGTGTTCTGCAAGATTTTCTGCCTTTTACGCTCGCCACCGACCTCTCGTGGGTAGCCGTAGGACAAGGCATTGTACTGGGGGTGATTGTGGCGCAGTTGTTTGCGTTGCTGTCGCTCATTGGGGTACGAAAAGTATCACCGCTCAACGTGCTACGGGCTTCTTACGAACAAGCCACGCTCCAGCGCGACCCGCTCAAATGGCTCATTTACGGGCTTATCGTGTTGTTTGTGTTGGTGTTTACGCGCTACCAAATGCGCCGTTGGCCCGATGCCGTGGCGTTTACGGGCGGGGTGACGGTGGCGTTTTTGTTGTTGCTCGGCATGGCCACGCTGTTGATGTGGCTGGTGCGTAAATTTTTTCCCGCATCGTGGGGGTATTTGAGTCGGCAAGGCTTGGCCAATTTGTACCGCCCCAACAACCAAACGGCGATTTTGATGGTGTCTATTGGTCTCGGGACGATGTTTATTTGCACGCTGTTGTTTGTGCAAAACCTCCTCCTCGACCGCATCAAACTCTCCACCGATGGCGACCAGCCCAACATGGTGCTTTTTGATATTCAAACGCCTCAAAAACAGGCCGTAGCGAATCTCGTCAAACAACAAAAAATGCCCATTTTGCAGGACGTACCTATCGTGACCATGCGCTTAGAGCAACTCAACGGGCAGACTTCTACCGAAGCCCTCAAAGATACCACCAACCGACGTTGGCGGGGGCTGTTTAGCCGCGAGTACCGCGTCACGTTCCGCGATTCGCTCATTGAGACCGAGAAAGTGGTCAAGGGCAAATGGATTGGTGAAGTGAAGGATTTTAGCAAAGCCGTGCCGATTTCGCTCGAAGATGGCTACGCCGAGCGCAACAGCATCAACCTCGGCGATACGCTCATTTTCAACGTGCAGGGGACGATGCTCACCACCACCGTAGCGAGCTACCGAAGCGTGGACTGGGCAGGGGTACAAACCAACTTTTTAGTGCTGTTTCCGAAAGGCGTGTTGGAAGAAGCGCCACAGTTTCATGTGTTGCTTACGCACGTACCTGACAATGCCGCCTCGGCCCAATTTCAGCAGGCTGTGGTACAGCAGTTTCCCAATATTTCGATGGTGGATTTGGGCTTAGTACTGAAAGTCCTCGACGATATTTCGACCAAAATCGGCTTTGTGATTCGCTTCATGGCAGGTTTTAGTATTCTGACGGGCTTGATTGTGTTGATTGCCTCGGTGCTGATTTCCAAATACCAACGCATTCAAGAAAGCGTCCTGCTTCGCACGTTGGGCGCGAGCCGTCGGCAAGTGCTGATTATCACGGCCTTAGAGTACTTTTTCTTGGGAACATTGGCTGCCGCGACGGGCATTTTGTTGGCCGTGGCGGGCAGTTGGGCGTTGGCCGTATTTAGTTTTGAAATGCCATTCAACCCCGTCCTTTGGCCTGTCTTTATGGTATTTTTGACGGTAGCTACTTTGACCGTCTTGATTGGTTTGGCCAACAGTTGGGGCATTCTCTCCCGCTCCCCCCTCGAAGTACTGCGGCAAGACGTATAGCGACCCCTCAATCATTTCGGTGTGTACATGCAATTTCTTACCATAAATAGCTCACTGCTATTGTAGGGTGAAGGAATCAATTTTGCAAAAAAAGAAGGAAAACATTGCCCAAAATGTTACCAAAGAAGGCTGGTATTTCAAACCTACTCATTGATATTTTCAATCAAAATACAATTTATTATTGCTTTGTTGCAATTTGTTGCTGTCATATATTTGCACTTGTTATCACACACCTCCTTCTGCCATAGATGCCCCAACAACCGTACTAAATAGGTTGAATAAAGTTAGTCACGGGCATTTTCTATTTTGACAATCCGATTTTTTGATTCGTTGTCGAGCCATTAGGTTCGACCGTCATTTATTGCTTTGCGGTCGCAATTCCTTTATCTTTTATTTTTTTAATCAACTAAAACTATCTGTTTATCTATGAACCAAACCTATTTTATCCCTATTCACAGGAAAGTGATTGTGGGAATGCTGCTGCTACTGAGCACGGTAGCCATTGCTCAACGAAAAATATCGGGAAAAATCACCGATTCAGAGACAGGAACGTCTATGCCAGGAGTAACTGTTTTGGTCAAAGGCACCAATACAGGGGCTACATCTGACAACAACGGTCAGTACAGTATCAGCGTGCCTGAAAATGGCAAACTTGTGTTTTCGTTTGTGGGTTATATGGCGCAAGAAATCGCCGTTGGAAACCGCTCGACAATTGACTTAGTAATGGCCCCAGATGCCAATCTTTTGAATGAGGTCGTGGTGACGGGTTATACCTCTGAACGCAAAAAAGACATCATCGGCTCGGTATCAGTGGTCAATACCAAAACCACACTCCAACAACCATCGTCTAACATCGGCAACATGCTTCAGGGCCGTGCCGCAGGGGTGACAGTGAGCGGTACTGGTGCACCAGGGGCAGCAGCCAAGGTGCGTATCCGTGGTTTTACCTCGTTTGGCAACAATGACCCGCTGTACGTTATTGATGGCGTACCTACCGACAATGCCAACTCACTCAACCCACAAGATGTAGAATCTATCCAGGTATTGAAAGACCCTGTATCGGCTTCGATTTACGGCTCGCGGGCGGCCAACGGTGTGATTGTTGTCACTACCAGACAAGGGGGCAACAAAACTGAGATTTCTTATGATGGCTACTATGGTTTGCAATCCATCCCAGACCGTGCCTATCCTCGTTTGGTAAACACCCAAGGCTACTACGAGTTTTTGCAACGGTCTTTCGATGGTGCGGGGATTCCTTTCCGTAGTTCTATTTTCCAGAATGGTATTCCTCAGTTTTTAGTAACGAGTATGGACGTACGTACCCGTCCTACTGATGGTACTGCCCCTGACCGCAATCGTTATTTTGTAGATCCTATCAGTGGTAATGGCACGTATCAAATCTACGAAACCAGCCCTGGAACAAACTGGCACCGTGAAATCACGCAAACGGCGCCTTTGCAAAGTCACCAAATCACTGCAACGGGTGGTTCGGAGAAAGGCTCTTACTCTTTGGGGCTCAACTATTTCGGTTCTGATGGGGTATTTAAGCAAACCAATATGAACCGCGTGACCCTTCGTGCCAATACCCGCTTCAAACCCACCAAATGGCTGACCGTGGGAGAAAATTTCCAAATGGCGTTCACTCGTCAAAACGGTAGCAACGGTAATCCCTTCGATTTGGGCGGTGGTCTTGACTTCTCTGGTGAAGGTAACCCATGGGCGCAAGCCTACCGCATGGTGCCTTATCTTCCCATCCGTGACATCAACGGCAACTGGTCGGGCAACGGCGTGGGTGAATCTGGCAACGGTACCAACCCTGTGGCGGCACTCGCCCGTGGGGCCGACAACCGCTTCGTAGGTTTCAACTTCTTCGGTAACGTTTTTGCCCAAGTACAGTTGATGAAAGATTTGACGTTTTCATCCTCTTTCGGTATTGATCAACGTATCGGGAACGGTTGGGCGTTTACTTATGTAACGTGGGAACGCGCTGAAAATCAACGAAACAATTCTTTCGGAGAATATTTCTTCCGTGGTGGCTCGTGGACTTGGACCAATAGCTTACAGTACCAAAAAACGATTGGAAAGCATAATTTCAAACTATTCGGAGCTACTGAGTCTATTTCCGAACAGTTTAGAAGTATTTCAGCTTCTCGTAATGACTATGATTTCAACGACCCCAGTTTTTGGTCTTTGAACACGGGCAAAAACCTGCCGCAAAACAGTGGTTCACCCAGTACGCCGCGGACACTTTATTCGGTATTTGGAAAAGCAGAATATCAGTTCAATGATAAATATTTGTTCAGTGCTACGGTACGGCGTGACGCTGCCTCGGTCTTTGGACCCGAAAACCGTGTGGGTGTGTTCCCTGCGTTTGGGGTAGGTTGGCGTATTTCAGAAGAGCCTTTCATGAAATCCATCTCGGCCATCAGCGATTTGAAACTGCGGGCAGGTTGGGGGCAAATGGGTAGCCAACGCAACGTGGCAGCTACCAACGCCTTCTCGTTCTTTTCGGCCAATATCAACAGTACCGCTTATGACATCAGCGGAGGAAACGGCAACCCTGTGATTGGATACCGCCCGTCGGTGGTAGGAAACCCTGGCACAAAGTGGGAAGCCGCCGAAATGATCAACGTGGGTTTGGACGGTAGCTTGTGGAATGGCAAAGTTAATTTTAGTGCTGAGTTTTTCAACAACACCACCCGCGACTTGCTCGTGGACCGTCAGCGCAATGGTCTTGAACCCAACGTAGGTCAGCCTCGTATCAACGTAGGGACAATGGTCAATCGCGGTATTGACGCGACGGTTTCAACCCGTGGTAATTTCACCAGTGATTTGAGCTATGATTTTGGTTTTACATTTACCCACTACATCAACGAAGCCGTGAAGATTGACGCGCAGGGCGTATCGGCTATCAACTTCGGCGCGGGTCGCCTCGGCAACATGCAGCGTATCGAAGCAGGTCAGCCTTTGTCGTCGTTTTGGGGCTGGGTAGTAGATGGTATTTTCCAGACGCAGGCGGAGGTAGATGCCCACGCGGCCATGTCTTACAAGCGCGTAGGCTCTTGGAAAATCCGCGACATCAACGGTGATAACCGCATTGACGCTGGCGACCAGACTTGGATAGGTAATCCTATCCCCAAATTCCAAATGGGTGGTGATTTCGTGTTGAAATATAAAAACTTGGATTTCCAAACTTTCTTGTTTTGGAACTACGGCAACGACATCTTCAACTATACTAAGTGGTGGACGCACCTGCGCGGTTTTGTGGGCGGCGTGGACCAAGCCGTGTTGGATGATTCTTGGTCGCCTCAAAACACAAGCGGTCGTTTGCCCATCTTGAACGCCAACGACAACTTCTCTGGGGTTATTTCTAACAGTTATTACGTAGAAAAAGGCTCTTTCTTGCGGGCGCGTCAGGCGCAGTTGGGCTACACACTCACGCCTACTATGGCGCGTAAGTTGGGCTTGAACCGCGCACGGGTATATTTGCAAGCCCAAAACCTGTTTACCATCAGCAAATATACAGGTCCTGATGCCGACATTGGCATCTTGGGTGGTAGCGACTTACAGATGGGCGTGGACCAGTTCCGCACTCCAGCACCTCGCACCATCATCTTTGGTCTTAATTTTGGATTCTAATCATCAATCTATTTGAACTATGAAAAGACACATCAAAAGTTTATTGCTCGGATTCGGATTCGTCGGCCTTTTCACTGTATCGTGCAAAGAGACCTTCTTAGACCGTCCACCATTGGGCGCTATTTCCGAAAATGCCATCGCCAACGCCACGGGTGTTGAAGGCTCCTTGGTCGTGGCCTATCGTACCCTCACCGGCAACAACGTCGCTGGTTGGTACACTAGTCCCATGAACTGGCTTTGGGGAGGTATCCGCTCCGATGATTCATACAAAGGAACGGAAGCATCTGACCAGGGAACAGAAATCAACCCCGTAGAACGTTTTGAGGTACTGCCCAATAGCCCCTCTGTCAGCAACAAATGGCGCGCGATTTATGACGGGGTAGGCATGGCCAACATCGTACTGCGGCAGTTGGCGCAGGCCAAGGATATTCCCCAAAATCAGGCTACGGTTATTACAGCGCAGGCCCGCTTTTTGCGAGGTTTTCACCACTTTGAAGGCAAGCGGACTTTCAACAACGTTCCGTATGTGGATGAAAAAGTGACAACAACTGAGCAGTATCAAGCATTAACCAACGACGGCAACATTTGGCCTCAAATTGAAGCTGACTTGAAATTTGCCTACGACAACTTGCCCAATACTTGGGCGCAGCTTGGCCGTGTCAATAAGTGGGCAGCGGGGGCTTTTTATGCCAAAGCCCTTTTGTATCAGCGCAAATTCAACGAAGCCAAAACGGTGTTTGATGCCATTATTGCCAGCGGCACCAACAACCGTGGCGAGCGTTTTGGTTTGCAGGCTGATTTCAAAGACGTGTTCAGAGGGCAGTTTGAAAATGGCCGTGAAATCGTATTTGCGGTTCAATATACTACCAATGATGGTACTGGCGGCGCCAATAGCAACAAAGACGCCGAATTGACCAACCCTCACAACGACGGCCCAGTGGGTTGCTGCGGTTTCTACCAGCCATCGCAGAGTTTGGTCAATGCCTACCAAACCCAAAATGGTTTGCCTTTGATTGCAACCTATAACAATACGGATGTGCGCAACCACGAGTCCCACCCCACCAATTTCCCCGACCGTGGCGACAGATTGGCCTTCGACCCCCGTATGGATTGGACAGTAGGCCGGGTGGGTATTCCTTACAAAGATTATGGCATTGCCCGCGCTTCTTGGATTCGCAACTTGGCCAATGGTGGGCCATTCCTGCCCAACAAACACATCCAGTGGCGCGATGAAGTAGGTACTTATTACGTAGCGGGTGGTTGGGGACAAGGTCAGTTGGGCAAAAACCAAATCATCATGCGTCGGTAGTGACAGATGGTGCCAACCCAGCGTCTGCTTATCGCATCAGCCTTTACACCGCACCGTGGACCAACCAAGCCGCTGCGCGTGATGCCGTTCGTTTTGAGCGTTTCTTGGAATTGGCAATGGAAGGTCACCGTTTCTTTGATTTGGTGCGTTGGGGTACTGCCGAGACGGTCATCAATGCCTTTATCGCCAAAGAGGCACGTATTCGTACCCACTTGGCAGGTGCACGCTTCCGCGCGGGCAAAGATGAGTATTTGCCCATCCCAGAGTTTGCCATTCTACAAAGTACCATCGAAGGGCAAGCGCGATTAAAACAAAATCCAGGCTACTAAGGAGTTGAGCAAAAGTTTTCGGGTGTATCCCCACAAGGGTTCAAAACCCTTATGGGGCTGAATGCGACGAATCAAGCACCCGAACACTTTTGCTTTAGTACTTAATACAAAAGGGAACTCTGACAATTTTTGTGGCTAACCTCATCCCCATCCCTTCTCCTGCCAGGAGAAGGGGGCAATACATAGTCCCTCTCCTGACAGGAGAGGGATTT
>JALOLW010000028.1 GCA_025455795.1 Spirosomataceae bacterium | reverse complement strand
GATAAAATACAAGAACAAAACCCCAAAGATTGGACAAAAAGAGGCAACAGTTCATTGTTGATTCAATATGCACGGTTGTATGAAAAAATTGTACAAATAGCCCGAAAAACCGTGGCCGACGGCAAACAAGCCGAGCAGGCTTTTAGAGCCATAAATCCCCAAGTAGATTATGGTAAAAACGTAGGCCGAAGTTTTGTAGGCAACAAAAAAATTGTAGTTTTGAGAGAACAAAAAATTGTAGTTTTGAGAGAACAGAATAATCTTTGGTTACAGAGTCATATCGATAAAAAATTGGTGCTGACACCGTTATTCATGCCTGATAGCTCTATGACCTTTTGTGTACAAAGTCGGACAGTTCTATGGGCCTCGAGCCTGCCTCACAATGGTGATTTTAAGCACAAATATTCTGATTTATCATTTATAACTTAAACCCAATCGCAAAATGCAAAAGCAATTTTATGGTATTGACATCAGCAAAGATAAGCTACAAATAGCGACAAAATCGGTTGATGGACATTGGCAAGATAGCCAAATTACGAATGAAATCGGCTCAATAGAGTCTTGGTTGTTGAGTATCTCATCTGATAATATCCATCTGGTATATGAATACACAGGAACATATACACATCGGCTAACCTATTGCTGCGAATTGTTGTCAATCAACTTTACCATTATTACCTCCAAACAAAGCAAGGGCTTTGCATTGAGCGAAAAGATGAGTAGTAAAACCGATAAGTTAGATGCCCGAATGTTGTATTTATATGGCCACCAAAAGCAGCCTCTCAATACAGCAATCGTTGATGAATCCATACATCAAAAACGACAAACTTATCAGTACTTTATTACTTTAAAGTCTGAAAAACAGGCATTTAGCAATCGGTTGCACGCACTATCTTTTGACCCTAAAATGATTCAAACCTTGCAAGATGAAATAGTGCTATTGCAAAGTCAAATTTACAACATTGATGAGCATGAAAATCAACGCTTACAAGCCTTGATAACCTCTGTGGTAGGTATTGGTCAAGCCTCAGCGCAAGCCATCATTGTGGCTACCAACGGACTTAAAGAGTTTCACTCAAGTAGAGCAGTAGCTAAGTTCTTGGGCGTTTGTCCATCTGATAATGACTCTGGCACTACCGTCAAAGGCAGTCGGGCTATCGTCAAGTCTGGTAATACTTTCGTCAGAACTACTCTCTATATGGCTGCGTGGTCTGCTAAAACTTATAACAATGCTTGCAAAGATATTTACACACGACTCAGAGCCAAAGGAAAACCCCATTGCCGTTGTCAAATCAAACACACTGTTTGACAATAATTTTGCCCTCGCCAAATAATATTTGCCCTAAAATTTGAAATTTAACACAGTTCATGAATAGACGTAAGCTAAAAAATGCATTAGCCAAAATCAATGTTGGTCTTTTTTCTTGGTGTGGTTGCGTTCCTTGCTCAACGTAACAGGGTGCATATCCAAATAAGAAGCAATGTAGCGGCTCTTGAGGCGGTTGGCCAACTGAGGGTAAAGGTCCAAAAACCGTTCGTATTTTTTCTCTGCTGTTTTGGCTATCAATATCCTTAATTGTTGTTCATAGAAAATAAGATAGTCTTCATAAATCATCCTAAAATGGTGATTTAGTTCTGGAAAATCGTGCAGCAATAGCCTTAAATCTTTGTAACAAATACGCCAAATCTTGCCACTTTCTATCACCTCAATGGTTTCGGTAGCAGGGGTCTGTTTGAGAAAACTGCCCACAGAAGTCACAAATCTATTCTCATAGCCAAGCCAAGTCGTAATTTCGGGCATCAAAACATCGCTATCGCTATCACGGTGAAAATACGCTCGAATGATGCCTGATTCGACAAACCAAAATTTGTCACAGATTTCACCCTCCGTGAGAAGGATTTGGCCTGCTTGGGCATTGAACGCAACCAAACGGTCATAAATCGCTTTCTGGCAGGCTTCTGAAAGCGAGGCGTATTTTTCAAGGGCTGTAATGATGGGCATAAAGCTGTTAATTTTGAAGCGGATGAGATAGTTTTATACAAACATAACGAATCGTTTCTATAAAAGTTATCGGCTATGACAAAACACGTATTTCTACTACAAAAACCACGTATTTCTACGCATACAAGAGGGCAATTGGGTGTTTAGCAATAGATTTTTTAGCCCAAATTTTCCTTAACATTCCGCCCTCTGTTGATTTATATTTTAAAAAATACTACTTTTGCGTCGTATTCGGGATGTAGCACAGCCAGGTAGTGTACTTGTATGGGGTGCAAGGGGTCGTGAGTTCGAATCTCGCCATCCCGACTAAAATCAAAAGCCGCTGACTTGTTAAGTTGAGCGGCTTTTTGACTTTTATTTATTCTTCGACAAAAACGCTACCCACTGTGAACTACCGACAAAAGAATACACAGGTTTTACTGTTGATTTCGTACTGCTTACTGCTATTCGGCTGCGCCCAATCTGTACCACCCACAGGTGGAAAAAAAGATGTGATTCCGCCTAAGTTGGTCAAAAGTATTCCTGTCCACAAGCAAACCAACTACCAAGACAAGACGCTCGAATTGGAGTTTGACGAGTACGTCGTGGTTGAAAATCTCCAACAAAAACTGCTCATCACCCCTGACCCCGGCGAATACGAATCGAAAGTAAAACCCAAAGGGCTGCGGCTGATTTTTAAGAAGTCATTGGATTCGGCCAAAACCTATTCGTTTTCGTTTGGCGATGCCATCAAAGATTTTGCCGAAAAAAATCCTGCCCGCAACCTGCGCGTGGTGTTTAGCACGGGGCCGAGCATTGACTCGGCTTCGGTCAGCGGCGAAGTGACCGACCTGCTCACCAACAAAAAAGAGTTGGATATTTTGGTGGGGCTTTATCCCAACACCGACACGCTCAACATCGAGAAAATGAAACCGTACTATTTTACGCGCACCGATAGTTCGGGAAAGTTCAGCCTCGAAAACCTCCAAGCCAACACCTACCGTTTGGTAGCTTTCGACGACCGCAATCGCTCGCTGACCTACAATTTGAAGGCCGAGAGAATTGCGTATATGAAGGATAGTATCGTTGTGAAAGATTCCACGCAAATGTCAGGCGTTTTGTTGAAGCTCTACATGGCCAATTTTACCCCTCCAAAAGTGCGAAATACCACGCCCAGGGCCAATTTTTACAGCATCAACTACGACAAAGGATTCACCGATTATAAAATCAAATTTAACAGCCCAGAAGACTCTATTCCGTGTTTTCAGTCCAATCCGACGGAGTTGAAGTTTTTCAACACCAAAAATCGGAAAGATACGCTCGTGGTGAAGATTGCCGTGACCGATTCACTGGGGTTGGTGTTTGAGCATACCCAAAAAATCAAATTCAGAGAAGCCCGCACCAAAGCTGATACCAGTAAAGAACCCATTGATTTTGCGACCAACTTTGGCGAGTCCAACGCTATCAAACCCAAACAACTCAACCTGCGGTGGACGTTTACGAAACCCATAGCCGAAGCGCGATTGCATCAAATCAAAATCGTGAGCGATAGCACAAAAGTAGAAAACGTAAAACCCGAAGATTTTAAGTGGGAAAACAATCGGTCGGTACTGACGCTCGAAAGACCAATTTTGGCCAAACAAGAACTCAAAATCGAACTCCCAAAAGCCACGATTTTTGGCATAGAAAACGATACAATACCCGCTAAAACCTTCAAAATCAGCATCATGCAAGAAGAAGACTTTGGAACGATACAGGGAGAAGTCAAAAACGCCAAAGACCAAAAGTTCTTCGTGGAGCTATTGAACGACAAGTACGAAACCATCGAAAAAATCAGCAATAAGACACCTTTTGAGTTTGGGTACATCAAACCTGCCGCTACGTATTTTGTGCGCGTCACGATAGACAAAAACGCCAATAACCGCTGGGATGCGGGTGACTTCAAAACCAAAAGAATCCCTGAACCCGTTTTCTTCTACGCTGAACCCCTCAAAGTCAAGAAAAACTTCGTTTTGAGCGGTATTGATGTAGATTTGGGGATGCGTTAGACTTTTCCACAGCTTTGTGAATAATTTTTGATAATTGTGGATAACTTATCTTCTTGATTGGCGCGTTTTTTGTAACTTTCAGAAAAGTATCATATCAACATACGGTTCGTGAAACCCATTTTTCACAAAATCTTAATTTATGAGGAAAAAATGTGAATAAAATTGTGGAAAACTCTAAATATGTGCAGAGAAATGTGGAAAACCGTCGGGATAACATGTAGATAACATTTAGATAATGTGGGAAACCTTTTGCCCAAATATCCAATGTGAACAAACATCCCCCTTTTACACAAGTTTTTAGGCGGTTTTGCACGGTATTTATTGTGGAAAAATTACTATCCACAGCGTGCATAACTCCAAAATGTTTCCACGTGGAAATGTTGATAAAATATAAAACGCTTGATTATCAACGTTTTAGTGTGTGGATAAAAATAAAAACTCGTGGAAAAGTGTAGAACTTATGCACAGGTGCGTTTAATGTAAATGTGCAAAGTCAGTTGAAAACTTTCTTGTCCACTTTTCCACGGACATAATGAACTTTAATAGTTTTAATTTTTAAAAATATATAATTGTTATTATGAGGGCAAAGCAAAAAAAGTGGATAACTCCCGTTGTGATTTGTGCAGGGGTCATCACAGCAGTGTTGCTGTCGAGTGCAGTGGCGTCTGCCCAAAGTGACATTGATTTGGCCGATGTATATTTTCAAAAAGGAGAATGCGAAAAGGTCATTACGCTTTATCAGAAGGTACTTCGCAAAGACTTCAATAAGATTTACCTCCGACGCTATTCGAGTTGCGTGGTGAAGCTAAAAAGTGCCGAAGACGCCGAAAAATTCTTCAAGCGTCAGCAGAAATCCGACGAAACCTTCGGCTACTTCTACACGATTTATTGGGGGCGGGTGTTGGAACAAACGGGACAACCCGATTTGGCCGCGCAAAAATACAAAGAGGCCGTGGCGCAGATTCCCGCCAAAGACTTGAACGCCTACAAAGAAGTGTCAGATGAATTTAAAGAATTAGGCAATACCGAAGAAGCCATCAATGTACTGCTGAAAGCACGGCAGGTGTCGGGCAGTGAAGGACTGTTCAAAAAAGAATTGGCGGCACTTTACGGAGAAACAGGCCAAACCGAGCAGATGATTGAGGAATTGCTCAATCTCGGAGTGGCTATCCAAAACAAAGAAGTAGTTCAAAATTACCTGCAAGATTACCTGCGCGAAGAGAAAGAACAAGCCAAACTCGAAAAGGTTTTGTACGAAAAAATTCAGCGGCAGCCCAACGAGTCTTTTTACGCCGAAATGCTGATTTGGTTTTTTACCCAAAAGAAACTGTTTGCCAAAGCATTTATTCAAGAACGGGCGTTGGACAGGCGTTTCAAATACAACGGCACGCGGGTGTTTGATTTGGGTAATTTGGCTTTACAAAGCAAAGATTACGCATCTGCTGTGCAGGCGTTTGACTACGTGTCGAAGGAGTACCCGCAGGGACAGTTGTACGCCTATGCGCGTCGCATGAAAATTTCGGCGAGTGAAGAGCAAGTCAAAAACACATTTCCAGTGGACGAGGCATCGGTACGCGGATTGATTGAAGACTACAAAAAGCTTTTGGTTGAACTGGGTCAGAACAACCGAACCCTCGAAGCAATGCGGTCGTTGGCAGCTTTGCACGCTTTTTATTTGGACGAAAAAGAGGCGGCAATTACGATTTTACAAGATGCCATCAAAATAGGTCGCGCCGAAAGTGATTTTATAGACCGCTGCAAATTGGATTTGGGCGATGTCTATTTACTCAAAAACGAACTCTGGGAATCCACATTGTTGTACTCACAAGTGGATAAGTCGCAGAAAGAAACGCCACTTGGCTACGAGGCCAAACTCCGCAACGCGCGTCAGTATTATTTTATGGGTGATTTTGAATTGTCAAAGGCGTTGTTGGATATTTTGAAAATGGCGACCTCACGCGAAATAGCCAACGACGCGGGCGCGTTGAGTCTGTTGATTCAAGACAATACGGGGTTGGACAGCAACGAAGATGCCATGAAACGCTACGCGGCCATAGAGTTGTTGTTGTTTCAGAATCAGACCCAACAGGCACTCGGCGAACTGGACAAAATGCAGAAAGAATTCAAAGCACACCCGCTCGAAGATGAAATTTTGTGGTTGAAGGCGCGGACTTTTGCCAAAATGGGCGAAAATACCAAGGCTGTGGAAAACTTAAACGAGATTGTGGAAAAACACGGTGCGGATATTTTGGCAGATAACGCGCTTTTTATGCTCGCCGAAATCTACCAAAATCGCCTCAAAGACAAAGACAAAGCGATGGAACTCTACCAAAAGATTTTGGAAAAATACCCCGCGAGTATTTATGGTGCCGATGCCCGCAAACGCTATCGGCAACTTCGTGGCGATGCGATTTGAGAACCTAAAATATGGTAATAAAACCCCTAATTTTTATGAAAAACCTATTCGTTGCTTTTGTCTTTTTGGTAGGATTGAGCAGTTGTTCTACCAGCACAATTTACATAGTGCGCCACGCCGACCGCCTCGACAAATCAGAAGATTCTCCCCTATCAACGGTGGGATTTGCCCGCGCTCAAGCCCTTAAAGACAGCCTTCAATTCAAACGAATTGATTCGGTTTTTGTAACGCAGTATCGTCGCACGCGCCAAACCGCCGACCCCCTCATGTCAGCCAAAAACCTAAATGCAGTGGTTTATCCACCACACCCAACGACGGTCATTGTGAATAGATTGCAGCGTTTGAAAGGAAAAAATGCCCTTGTGGTAGGCCACAGTGACACGATTTTGGAAATAGCCAAAGGATTGGGAACAACACCCACCAAAACCAAAATAGAATCAACAGACTACGACAATCTCCTCATTGTCACCTTGAAAAGAGGTCTTTTCATCAACAGCAAAACACTCCAAGAAAAACGCTTCGGCGTGGAAACAAATTGAGGCCAAGTTGTTGGTTTAACGATAATTCGTGTCACTCTTGACAATACCTTAGCCGATTTTTTCCAATGCTTTCAATATCACGGGGTCTTGCTTGGTTTCAAGGTCTTGTTTGGTGTTTTTAACGGCGATATGGGCAGGTACACCCACTTCTTCCATTAACTGACGCTCGGGCGTGTAGTATCGCTGATGGGAAAGTGTAAATTCGATTTTGTTGGAAAGTTGGGCTTCGTACATATCAGAAAGCATGCCTGAAGTATTCATGCCTATCACTGTTACGTTGGGCTGCCGATAAAGCGCAATCGTAAAATCTTCTGCCGAACTGGCGGTGCGGTCGCTCGTGAGAATAACAACGGGCTTGGTATAGCGTATGCCTTCGTTGGGGGTGACATAAAAAGGCGTTTCGTTGCCAAAATGTTCATAATCAGCTCCTTCTCTAACGGATTTATAATGCGTGAGGCGTTTTTCAGTAGCCAATCTTCGCGCCAATTCTTCACCACCATGACCGCCAGGATTGCCACGCAGGTCTATGATGAGGGCTTTGGTATCGGTCATTTTGCCCAAAATTTCATCAAAAAGCCGTAGCATGGTCGCCAAATCATCGGCTTCATGTTTGTCGTCGGTAATGCCTTTGATTTCGGCAAAACATCGGGTGATTTTGACGTATCCCACCTCCGCGCTACGCGTGTACTCATACAGTGGCTCGTCGCGCACGACAGGCCCCGCGCCTTGAATGTTGCCAAATCCCTTGGCTTGTAGCGTTTCAAAGCTCACCTGCCAAAGGGCGCGTTCATTGCCACGAAACTCGTCTTTGAAATACGATTTGGGGTTTTTGCCTTTGTAAAGCAGCTCGTCTTTTTTGGAGATACTGACGTGACCATCGCGCAATGGCTCGACCATCTGGGCCAGTACCGCCACCAATTCTTTTTCTTTGGTTTTGGGCGTAATCAGAGGACGGTATCGGGCGTAGGTGCTGTCCCAATTGACACCTTTGAGTTTGAAAAAGGCGTAATGGTCGCGGAAAGTGCGCCAAAAAGTTTCAAAATCTTGTTCGGGTTGACTGAGAGATTGGGCATTGGCCGTAAAAAAACCAAATAGAAGTACCCAAGAAAAATGTTTAAACATGGCTGTAATAGGTTGTTTTTGAGTGATAACGCGCTATCCTTTATAAAAAATCCACTTAGAAAGCTCTTTGTAATTGACTTTTTTGCCGTACATCAGGATACCCACGCGATAGATACGCGCCGCAAGCCAAGTAGTTCCCATAAAACCGAGCACCAGCAGCACCATCGAAAGGGCAATCTCCCAAGCAGGCACGCCAAACGGAATCCGCGCCATCATCACGATAGGCGACGTAAACGGAATCATCGAAGTCCAAAAAGCCAAGGCTCCATCGGGCTGATTGATGGAGAGTTGGGCAAAGAAAATGGCCGCAATGATGGGCATCATGATCGGAAACATGAACTGTCCTGCCTCCTGCTGGTTTTCGACAGAAGCCCCGATAGCCGCGTACAGCGCGCTGTAAAGCAGGTAGCCGCCCAAGAAATAAAACACAAAGCAAAGCAGAATTTGGGTCAAAGGCAGCGACTTGAGACCTTCGATAGAGTCGTTTACTTTTTTGACCATACCGCTTTGCTGTTTTTCCATTTCTTTTTTGAGTTCGGGGTCAGCTTGGGCGGTTTGTTTATTGACCACTTCTTGTGCTGCCGTGAAGCGGTTGAACCCAAAGAGCGTCTGGGTAGCGGTGGTGATGCCAAATGTCAGAACAGCCCACAACAAAAACTGCGTCAGACCTACTGCCGCTACGCCCAAGATTTTGCCCAACATCAAGTGATACGGCTTCACCGACGAAATCACAACTTCGATGATGCGGTTGGATTTTTCTTCCATCACGCCCTGCATCACCCCTGCGCCATAAATCAAAATGAAAATGTACAACAAAAACGCCGCCGCATAACCCGCAATATACGCCGCTGTGGTGCTACTTGACTGGCTTTTGCCTTCCTCGTCGAGGTTGAAAGTCTGGGCATCTACGTCTTGATTGGCATCTTCTATCACCTGCTGCGTAATGCCCGCTTTGGTGAGTTTGATGTTTCGGATTTCTTGCTGTACGTTGCGCTCAATACGGCTTTTGACCAACGGGCTCACGCTTTTGTCCGAATAAATCTGTAAACCGCTGGGTTTTTCTAAAATATCGGCAGGAATCATTACGAGCAATTTTTGCTCTTGCCCTTTAAGTTTTTTCTGGGCATCGGCCAAAGGTTCGTCTTTGAACTCAAAAACGGTGTTGTCGTCGTTTTTGAACTTGGTCTTAAACAACCCGCTTTTGTCAATGACTTGGATGGTCTTGCGGTCGTTTTGAAATGAGCCTATGGCTGCCCAAACCATGATGCCATAAAAAGCCGCTATCAGTAAGGGCGTCAAAATAGTCATAATGATAAACGACTTCTTGCGCACTCGCACGAGGTACTCGCGCTTCAAAACAAGGAAAATATTTTTCATGGTATTAGAAAGCCCCCAACCCCAGTGGGGAGTATTTTATGATTATGCTTGCTAAAAGCACCCCTCTGGGGCGGGGGGGCTTGGTTTTTTTATAGATTCAACGCTTCTTCGGGGATTTCGCCGCCGACAGCCTTGATGAAAATTTCGTTGAACGAGGGAATATTTTCACGGAATGAGACGAGTTCGACTTGACTGATAAGATGACCCACAAGCTGATTGACCGACGCATCGCTCACAATACGCACGTTGGCTTGTGAGATGCCTTCACCCTCGTCTTTGGTCGAAACTACCTCAAAATCACTAGGTAAATCGCCCAATTCGCCGCGATAACTCACCTCAAAACTATTGTCTTTGAACTGGTCTTTCACGGCTTTTTTACTGCCATTGAGTATGACTTTCGACTTGTGGATAAGCGCGATGTGGTCGCAAAGCTCTTCTACCGACTCCATGCGGTGGGTCGAAAAAATGATGGTGCTGCCTTTGTCGCGGAGTTCGAGGATTTCGTCTTTGATAAGATTGGCATTGATGGGGTCAAAGCCCGAAAACGGCTCGTCCAAAATGATGAGTTTGGGTTCGTGCATGACCGTCGCCACAAACTGTACCTTTTGCTGCATACCTTTGGAGAGGTCTTCGACGTTTTTGGCCCACCAAGTTTTGATGTCAAACTTTTTGAACCAGATTTTGAGCTTTTCCATCGCCTCGCGTTCCGACAGTCCTTTGAGTTGGGCCAAGTAGAGAAGCTGCTCGCCTACTTTCATTTTTTTGTAAAGACCGCGCTCTTCGGGCAAATACCCAATGTGCGAAATGTGCTTGGGATGAAGGCGTTCGCCGCCGAGCAGAACGTAGCCTTCGTCGGGAGCCGTGATTTGATTGATGATACGAATGAGCGACGTTTTGCCCGCGCCGTTGGGGCCAAGAAGGCCAAAAATAGTGCCTTTGGGAACACTCACGCTCACACCGTCCAGGGCGCGGTGAGTAGCGTACTGCTTCACGATGTCGTGCGCTTCGAGTATATTTGACATAGTTGGGTTGTGAATTTTGTGGGCGAAATGTACACCCTCCTACTCAAAACCCGAAAACGCTTAGGGATGTTTGGCAAAGCTACGGGATAAATGGTTGTTTTGAAGGCTTTTATTCTTCGACAACAACGGCCAATTTACCCTTTTGTGCGGCCATGCGAGAAATGTTTTTGGCAGGAAAATGGGCAGGAAGTGCGACGGACTGCCATTTTTGGGTACGGGTATCAAAGCTCCAAATCTCTTTTCCGCGACTTTCGAGCAGTTGGTGTTCGTTGAGCCACACATTGAAATGCTCCGAAGCGGGATGGCTTTCGGAGAGGTCGGCAAAAGCTCCCGTTGCAGGAGTGTATGAACGAATCATCCATTTTTCTCCCATTTTTTGCACAAAACTAAACGCCTGGCTGTTGGGAATACGGTGGAGCGAACGCCCGATGTTTGGCACGAGGGTTTTGTCTTGTTTTTTGAGAATATCAACATAATGCAGCGTTTGAGGCTCTCCCAATACAAACACGACCAGCTCATGGTCGTTGAGCCATGCCTGATAGCCTATTTTACCCGTTTGCTGCGACGCAAGTAGCAACTGCGTCTTGGTGGGGTCGGCGAGGTCGTACTTTACCAAGTCTTGGTCGCCGTTGGCTTTGCGCTGCACAATACAGGCAAACGCGCGTTGGTCGGGCGTGAGCGTGGGCGAGTACTCCGAGTCAGGTGTTTGGGTAAGAGGTGTAGTCGCCTTTGTATCAAGCCGATACGACCAAATATCGGTCTGATTGTCGGGCATCATGGAGGTATAATAAAGCACGGGTTGCGACGGGTGGAAAAAAGGCTGATTGTCGTAGCCCACTTTGGGGGTGACATTGGTGGGATTGGAGAGCGTGATGGCCGTCCCGTCTATGGTCATGTCCACCAAGTAGATGTCGGTGTTGTTTTGGGCCAATACAGGTCCAGCCATCAAGGCTAAAAGGGCGAGGAGTTTCATTGTTTTTTAGAGTTTTTAGAAGATGAAATCAGCGTATTTCGGTTTTTTTAACCAAAAATGACACCTTTTTTGGTTTTTAGCTACACTTGAGTGCCTTTTCTTAAATACCGTAAGCAAAAGAGGCATGAACAAATATCCATGTTCTTTTCGTATTTTTGCCACAAAAAAGCCAAGATATGTCTGACCAAATCGCGGTAGCTGCTACCTCAACGTTGGCCCAAGAAGCCATAGAACTCCTCAAACAACTGATTGCTACCCAATCTTTTAGCAAAGAAGAACACAACACAGCCGAATTGATTGAGCGGTTTTTCAACCGCAAAAAGATGCCCTTTCATCGGAAAAAGAATAACATTTGGGTTTATAACAAATACTTTGACCCTGCCAAACCCACCATCCTGCTCAATTCGCACCACGATACCGTCAAACCCAATCCTTCGTGGACTTTGAATCCGTTTGAACCACTCGAACAAGACGGCAAACTTTACGGCCTGGGCAGCAACGACGCGGGTGGGTCACTGTGTTCGCTTATCGTTACGTTTTGTCATTTTTACCACCGTCAAGACCTCCGCTACAACTTTGTGATGGCCGCCACCGCCGAAGAGGAAATCTCAGGCCGCGATGGTCTCGAACTGATTGTGCCTGACTTGCCACCCATTGATTTTGCCATCGTAGGTGAGCCTACCGAGATGCACTTGGCCGTAGCCGAAAAAGGACTGTTGGTTTTGGATTGTATTGCCCACGGCAAATCTGGCCACGCCGCCCGCGAAGAAGGCGAAAACGCCATTTATAAAGCCCTCCAAGATATTCAGTGGATTACGAGTTATCGGTTTCCGAAAGTATCGCCTACATTGGGGCCTATCAAGATGTCGGTGACAATAATCAACGCGGGTACGCAGCACAACGTAGTGCCTGATGCCTGTAAATTTACGATTGATGTGCGCGTAACCGACCAATACACCCTCGAAGAAGTGATAGAAGTCATCAAGCAAAATATCCAATCAGAAATAGCCGCACGGTCGGTGCGGCTGCGGCCATCGAGTATTGCCGTGGAACATCCTATCGTACAGGCGGGAGTGCGCTTGGGGCGCACCACTTACGGTTCTCCTACCACCTCCGACCAAGCTCTGATAGACTGTCCGTCGCTCAAAATGGGTCCTGGACACTCTGGCCGCTCTCACACAGCTGATGAGTTTATCTACCTCCACGAAATCGAAGCGGGTATAGCGCAGTACATCACTATGCTCGAAGAAGTAGTGGCGGCCTAAGTCTCAGATTAAACCATAAAACGCCAAAAGCACCTTTATTTTGGGGAAAATGTGTGGCATCCAAAAGACGTACGAGCCGATTTGATAATACGTAGGAAAAAGAAAACAACATGCTGCCGCCAAGCCGACCCACTTTTCGGCACCGCCCGTGCGCTCGGAGCGGTACAAGTAGCCAAGTGCAAAAAGAAGCAACACAAAGCCGTAAGAAAAACTGCGGGATAAATCCAACACAATGCTCCCTGTAATAGCAACGGCCAGCCAACTTGCCCCAAAAACGAACAGATAAAACCAATCGCGTTTGGCTATCAAGGCCACAGTAGCCCCAATGATAAGCAACCACGCGCCCTCAAACGAAACCGTTAGTCCCAACGCAAACGCATTGTATTTGTGAGCATCCATGCCCATCATCGAAGTATCGGCTCTCATTTGATGATAATGCAGCATCCAGGCACGTAGTCCAACAAAGACCACCAAGCCCAGTCCGGTCGCCCAACTCGCACGATAATGGAACGGATTGTAAAGGGATTTTAACCGACTCGCTATCTGGTCACTTTCTTGCCACATCCACCAAAGTCCTACACCCAACGCCGCAACAGCGGTACGCTCATCGGTAAAACACCCAACGACAATACTTGTAAAAACAACAAACGGATTCCTGAACGACATTGCTACCAACAGGCTCAAATATGCCAACGGGTCGTGATAGAAGAAATCGTAAAACATCCATTTGGTAACGAATAAGTTGGCAAACATAAACCCTGCCAAAACGGCAACACGGGATGAGGTATGTTGGGTGAAAAATCGGATGAGGAGCAGGACAAAAATCACTCCCCACAGAAATTGGAAAGCAATGTACTGTTTCGCGCTGATGCCCGTGGTTTGCAATGCCAACGGAATCATTACCCGTACTACCCGCTTTTCAAAGTGAGAAATATCGCCTTCGCTTAATACTTTTCCCTCAAAAAGTGCAGGAGGAATGGACTGAAAAGGGTGCTGGGCAATCCAATCTATCAATTCAAGGCGCGCAGCGAGGCGTTGGCCGCCCGTATCGGGTTTGACCAAAAGTTCATAGTTGGGAAAAGACGTCAGCATCATGTACACAATAAGTGCCAGTGTGTACTTGGCTTGCCAGAAAGGACGGCTCGTAAAACGGTCAATATAACCAAGCAGTAAGCCAAACGAGGTGTGAAGAAACTGAAATGCCATGACTCATAGTTTTGAAAACAAAGCTACGGGGATTCTCAAAGAAGTACAAAAGAATGGCGATTAACGACAGAATATGGGTAGTTTTGCGGTATCAAAGTACAAAAACAGAATGTCCTTAAACTACAAAAACATTGGCTTATTGTTGAGTTTCAATACCATCAACGTGGTGTTGAGCATCATCAACTCCACGCTGATGGTTTATTTTTTTGGTACGTCGGCGGAGGTGGAGGCTTTTTTTGCGGCATCTGTTTTGGGTACAGCCGTATCAAGATTTGTCCAAACGGGGCAGTTGGTCGAAATCATCATTCCGCGCTATCACAAAGTCAAGCAGGAAGAAAGCCCCCAAGCAGCGAGGTCTATCATTGCGACACTCTGCAATTTTATGGTGGCTGCCGCCAGCGTCATGGTCATTGTTTTTATGCTGGCAGGTCAATGGGTGGTCAATTGGCTCGTGCCAGGTTTCAATCCGAGCGTTCAGCAGCACGTGTTAGAGATTTTTTACTGGACGGGTTTTTTGATGCCTATACAAATTGCCACCAACTTGTTTCAGGGGCTTCTTACCACCGAAAATGTCTATGGAAAAGCCGAAATGACCAATACCGTTTCGTTGGTGATTACGATTGTTATTTTGCTCGTATGGGGCCAAAATGGCAACGTTTACGCGCTCATTAGCAGCCTCGTCGCCAGCGTGGTATTGCAGTTTGTGACGGTGGCGTATTATTTAAGGCAGTTGGGCTATCGGCATAGTTTTCAGTGGCGCAACCCTCATTTTTCACCCCGTGAACTTCTCAGGGCCACTTCTGCCACTACTTTTTACATGGTGGGGGTACAGATTTACACCTTCCTTTTCAACGCCGCCCTTTCGATGCTACCTGCGGGGACGTTTGCCATTTACCGCTACGTTGAAATCATCTACGGCAAAGTTGCCAACATTTTCATGCTGCCCATCAGCACGGTGTTTTTCAACGACATCAATCAGTTTATTGTCCAAAACAAAACGGAACAGGTCAGAAGCTACGTGAGCAAAAACCTCAATTTCTCCTATTTTTTGAGTTTAGCGTTGTTTTTGCCATTTTGGGCCGGGGGCAGTTATTTCATTTGGGTATTGTGGGGCGGAAGTAAGTTCGACGCCACCGACGCTCAAAAAGTCTATGAACTCCTTTGCGTGTTTTTTTTCGGTTTGGTTTTGCTGGGGCCGTATATGCTTTTTCGGAAGTTGGCGGTATCGGCTACCAAGCCCGACTTACAGTATTATCTTTGGGGGGTGACGCAGGTGTGTTCGGGCGGTATTGGCTACTCACTGATTCGTTGGTGGGGGTTTGAAGGCATTATGATTCAGACGATTATCCACAGTATGCTCATGTCGGCAGTGCCTATTTGCACGATTTTTTGGCTCAAAAAAAACTTTTTTGGATGGTACTCTCCTACCGAAGTCCTTAAAATTACGGCGGGTTTGGGGGTGTCGTTGTTGTTGGGGATAGGGCTTCAACTTTTCTGGCAACCTTTTTCTTATTACACCAAACTCGCTGATTTGGGCATCAGTATGGTGCTGGCGTTACTGCCCGTTTTGTTGTATTTAGGGTGCAGTTTATGGCTCAAAGTGGCCGAAATTCAGCTTATCCGCGAAAAAATTGGCAAAAAATGGAATAATCAATGGGCTAAGTCACGCCCGTCATAAATCGCCAAAATCCGATGACCGTCGGCTTTGATGGTATGTAGCTCTCGGTGAAAAGGTGCAGGAGATGAGTGATACCGAAACTCCGTCAGGAAATAGTCACAGCGCAACGCATCTGTCTTCATCGTGTCGCGCACGGCAGGTTTGAAATATTCACAATCCAAGCGGGCTTTGTCTTCAGGGCGAAGCATCATCAGATTGTGCGTACCAGGAGGGAGATTGGCGATTACTTTGATTTTGGGGCGTTTGTCGTTGGCCAAAATCCACTCCAATCCCTGACGATACGAAAGCCCCCAGTAGTCAATGTCAAACTTTTTTTCGAGCGGCTGTGGGGCTAACACGTTGAAATACGTATTCTGGTAGGGGTGGTTTTGAAACATCCAAAGCCCTATCCAACAAGCATAAAGAGCCGTTGCCCCTACTGCGCTCCACTTCATGGGGGTATTGAAGCGCGCAAATAAGCCCACAACTCCCTGTAATCCGTACATAGCGACCACCAAAAAAGCACCATATACAAAATACAACTGCCGCCAGCCGTCGTATAGCACCGATTTCAACCCTATCACCGCCGCGAAGGGGGCCACCAATAACGCCAAAAATGTCCATTGAAAGCGAAGCTGTTCGTTGGTCAAAGAACGCTTGAAAGTAGGGACTGCTCGCACGAAATCTCTGACAATCAACACCATTCCCCACAGTCCAAGCCCTAAGTACAACAACGGCGTGGTAATTGCCGCGTAGCCCAAGATGTAGTAGCGCGGAAGCTGTGGCGCGGGGAGTCGTTGTCCCCAAAAAAGCACATCCATGTCAAACCGAAAACGACTCATGCTTCCAAAAGCGTACAGGAAGTTGGAGAGGGGGGACTCCCACAGAAAAGGCCAAAAAGCGACGGTGAAAATACCCGTAAGCAGCAAGTAAAGCAGTCCTGAAAATAGTACTTGTCGCGCCTGAGCGTGCCTCGTGAACACATCTATCACCGCCCAGCAGACCGCCAACGCGGGAATCAGCACTGCCGTGAGGCGTATATTGATGGCAATGGCACTGAAAAAGCCCAAACAGAGCGCGTTGAAGAGGGTGTAAGATTGGATAAAACGCAGCAGAAAATAGGTCGTGATGATAAAAAAAGCCAAGCAAACGATATCTTTGCCGTTGTAAAAAGATTCCGCAAAAATACGCGGACTCAGCACCAAAAACAGCGAGCCGAGCCATGCCATCCACTGCTTTTTGAACACTTTGAACAGGGTCAAATAAAAGAAAATGACCGCCACAAAAAACGTCAAAAACGTCAGCAAGTGCCTCATTTGGTACAATTGTCGGCTTTTATCGTCAGAATTGAGAGCGAGGGCTTTTTCGGCTATCAAGAGTGGTATTTCAAAAATAACGCTGTAATCGCGGTCGTAGTAAGTTTGAAGCCGAGGGATTTCGTCGTTGGGGGCAACGACCCCCAGCTTTTCGCCCACGTACTGCATCGAAACAATGCCATTGACGCGGTTGATGGGTTCGTCAAAAGAAATGCCGTAGTCTCGATAAACAGCCACTCCCACCAAAAAATAACCCAGAAAAAGCACCCAAGAAACGCCCCTTGATAGAGTCATACAATGATTTTTATCGTTTGTTTGGCCACAAAGTTACGCATCTTACGGGCATAGTTTTGTATCTTTGAAACGCTTTCCATTGCCTATTTTTCACTTATTCAACTTTCTTACCAATGCCTTCGATTTTTACGCGCATCGTACAGGGCGAAATCCCCTGCTATAAAGTGGCCGAAACCGACCAGTA
>JALOLW010000359.1 GCA_025455795.1 Spirosomataceae bacterium | reverse complement strand
AACGGACAAAAGCCCCATTGACGCGCACCAAACCAAACTGAGGACCGCGCAAAATACCACGGTTCATTTCAAATCTATCGGCAGCAATGCACGAATCGGCAGGCATCGTCCAATTTTGTTTGAAAAAGCGCGGGTCTGTTCCCGCAGGGTCGCGGGGGGCGTATGCACTGGTCCAAGAACGATAAAAATCAGGCGTAATGCCCGGGCCATCGGTACCGTTGGCCGCCGGAAAGGCTGGCAGAGGAAACTGGTCGCCCGAAAGCGAGAAATACGCCAAGCGGTTGTGACCATTCAGTTCGGCACGTTGATCTACCGCAAAAATCAACTCCTTGTTGGTGTTGTTGTTGGAATTAAAGATAGCGAAATAGTCGGGCGATAAGCTGTACTGCGACGAACCGATGATTTTGTCGCAATACTCCGTGACTTTGTCCATGTCTTCGGGCTTGAATTGGAATGTTGGGGCGTAGCGGTCACGATAGACGGCGGCGTTGAGGTGTAGCCGCGCCAGCAGCCCCCATGCACCTGCTTTGGTAAGTCGGCCCGGCCCTACGTTGGTGAGAAGGTCGGGTTCGACGGCCAGCAGTTCTTTTTTGAGGTATTCGACGGCTGGTTCACCGCGCAAAATCTCCGAAACGGCCTGCGGGTCGTCTTTTGAAAACACCACCCCAAACAAATCAAGCAGCATCAAATTGTAGTAGGCTCTCATGCCTCTCGCCTCGGCAATATAGGTTTTGGCGTTGGGGTCATTGACCGTAGGCAGGGCGTTGATGGCCGTAATCGCCCGCGAAATTCCCTGCGTCAATAGCAGCCACGTGTTGCGGAGGTTGGGGTCGGTGCTGGTATGGGTATGCTGGTGCAGAGCAATATAGATGCCATTGTCGCCCCAATCAGTCCCCCCACGATAAGGCAGGATGGCCTCGTCGGTCGAGATTTCTTGAATGGCAAAATAAGTGGTATGCTGAAAAATATTGGGCAAAAGCGCATAGACGGGGGCCAAGTTTCCGTCGGCAGCTTGCTTGTCGGTCAGCCCCGATGCCGATGACTCGTCGAGTACGTTTTCGACCAAGTCGGTGCAACTGTTAAGGGTGAGCAACCCAAAACAAGTCAATATAGAGAAAAATGTCTTTTTCATTTGAAAGAATGATGAATGTTGAATAACCAATTTTGAATGTTCAAGTAACTGAAAATCAATCAAATTTTAGCTAAGTAGTACAGCGTATTTAGTTGATAGTATTGCGACAAAAAATACAAAAGTAAAGCATTGAAGATGAGTGTATTCTTTAATTCTCAATACCCAATACTATTTTCTCAATACTACTTAGTTATCAGAAATTGAGGTTCAAGCTGAAAATGAACGAGCGGGCCCTGGGGTAGCTCAATAAATCAATGCCATACGACGAAATACCATTGACGGTGCGGTCGGTATTGACTTCGGGGTCGTAGCCGTTGTATTTGGTAGCTACCCAGAGGTTTTGACCTGTCACAGACACCCTGGCCCCCGAAAGCCAGCGGTTGATACCGAGTTTTTTGGTGTCGAGGTTATACCCGAGCGTGAGGTTGTTGAGGCGGAAAAACGCCCCATCTTTCAAAAAGCGCGTCGAAACGGGCGCGGCGTTGTTGATAGATTCGTTGGGTTCTCCCACCGATTCGGCAATACCGTTGAGGTTTTTGACCAAACGGGCTTTGTAAAAATAAGCGTTGGCCGTGTTGTCGTAAAGTTTATTGCCAGACACGCCGTTGAAGTTAGCCGTCAAATCAAAGCCTTTGTAAGCCACACTCCCGTTAAAATTGAACATTTGGGTCGGTAGTGCACTTCCTGCCGCAATACGGTCTTTGTCAGTACCACCGATGCCGTCGCCGTCAGTATCTGCGTATTTGCTTACACCTTTGTCGTCAATCCCGATGTACTCGCGCAAGAAAAACGTGCCAATCGGCTGGTTATTGACGTAGCCATTGACCGTAGCAGAGGTAAGCCCCGGCCCCGAAGCCGACCCCGACGTGATGACCGTGTAGGGAGAATTTTCGACGACATTTTTGATAAATGTGATATTGCCACCCACGTCAAAACGCAAACCACTCCCAAAAACATGGCGATAGTTGAGGTCGAGTTCAAGCCCTTGGTTGGTGATGGTCATATCGGGTACGTTGGTCCAATAAGTAGAGGCCGGTTGGATAGGGTCGGAAGGGATTACTTCCAACAAAATCTTGTTGGAAACCTTACGAAAATAGTCAATCGTACCCGTCAATGCGCCTTTGAATAAGCCAAAATCTAAGCCCAAGTCAGTTTGAGTTGAGACCTCCCACTGAATATCAGGGTTGGCCAAGCGCACGTAGGTTGTCCCTGCGGGATAGTTGGTAGAGGCGTCAAGTGGGTAGCTGGTTGTGGCCGAAGCACTCGACGTGAAGAGCGGTTGGGTGATTTTTGAGGGAATTTCTTGGTTGCCCGTTTGTCCCCAACCGAGGCGTAATTTCAAATCAGAGAAAGGCCCGTTTTGCAGAAAAGCCTCTTCCGACAGTCGCCACCCTGCCGAAAACGACGGAAACACCCCGTATTTGTTGTTGGCGCCAAATTTGCTCGAGCCGTCGGCGCGCACGGTAGCCGTAAACAAATAGCGGTCATTGAATGAATAGTTGAGACGAGAGAAAAACGACTGTAATTCGTTTTCGATGGCAAAGCCTCCGGGGCGGTTGGTAGCCAAGGCCAATTCCTGTCCCAGTCCGGGGTTGTTGGCGGGTTCGATGGGCGAAATCGGGAATCTCCCAATGCTCCAGTTGCGGCCATTCAACAAAAACTTCTGATACGAATGACCCGCCAAAACCGTAAAGTTATGTTTGCCAAAGTCTTGATTGAAAGTAAAGTAATTTTCAATTAGTACGTTGCGGTTGGTCAAATAAGTGGCGTCTAAGCGTCCATCCTGCTGAGGTACGGCACTCGGAAACGTCTGTTGGTCGCGGTTAGAACTTGAATTGTCCACGCCCAAGTTGAGTTTGTAAGTGAGATTTTTGAGGATTTTGAACGAAGGCGAGATACTCCCCACGATGCGATTGATGGTAGTAACGTCTTTGGACAAATCCAGTGCCAGCAGCGGATTGGTAAATGCTTGATAACGAGCAGGCAGACCGTTGGCATCACGGGCGGGATAAGTAGGATTGGCCGACAGTGCCGAGCCGAGGATATTGTCAATGGGCGGACGATTGTTTACCGTCTGCGAAGCCGTGAGATTCATGTCCACCACCAATCGGTCATCCATGAGCTTTTGAGAGGCATTGAAGCGGCCTGTGTAGCGTTTGAGGCTATTGTTTTTCAAGACTCCTTCTTGATTTTGTACGCCTACTGAGCCGTAATAAGTGAGTTTTTCGGTACCTCCCCCAAACGATAGGTTGTGGTCTTGGGTAGTGGCTTGGCGCATGATTTCGCTCTGCCAGTCGGTATTGGCGCGTAGGTCATCAACTACCCCGCCCACGGCGGCTACGTTTTTACGAAACTCGTCGGCAGTGAACAACGGCAATGCCCTGGCAACGTTTGAAATACCGATATTGGACGACAGCGACAGCGACACAGCCCCTGCTTTGCCTTTTTTGGTCGTAATCAAAATCACCCCGTTGGCCCCGCGCGCCCCGTAGATAGCCGTAGCTGAGGCATCTTTGAGAACGTCAATGGCTTCGATGTCTTGGGGGTTGAGAAAGTTGAGCGGGTTGGTAGCACCGCCCGTGCTTGAATTGTCGAGAGGGATTCCGTCCAATACAAACAGCGGCGTACTGCCAGTACGCACACCACCCGGTCCTCTGATAGTGATACTTTGCCGTCCGCCTGGCTCGCCACTGGCCGAAGTCACATTGACCCCTGCCACACGACCTTGCAGGAGTTGTTCGGGTGAATTGACAATCCCACGGTTAAAATCGGTGGCTTTGATGGTCTTCAATGCGCCCGTTGCATCTTTTTTGGTGGTAGTGCCGTAGCCAATCACTACTACTTGCGACAGCTCCGACGCGGAAGATTGGAGCGAGACATCAATTTTGGTCTGACTGCCTACTGCTATTTCTTGTTTTTCGTACCCAATAAAACCAAACACCAGCACGGCGTTGGTGTTGGGTACTTGAATAGAATACGCACCGTTGGCATCGGTGTTGGTGCCACGTTGGGTGCCTTTCAGCACTACGCTACAGCCTGCAAGTGGTTCGCTGGTGGTGGCGTCGGTGAGGCGGCCAGTGATGGTTTTGTCGGTTGCTTGGCCGTAGGAAGGCGTTATCAAAAACACCAACATTCCGAGTAATACTCCGTAGAGCCACCGTGGCGGTGATGAGGGTTGAAATCGGGTCATAATAATAGAGAGAGGGTTAAGTAAAAACTGAGCAAAAGTCCTGAAAAGGCACTAAAATTACCCTTAAAATTAGAAAATCTTTTTGTTAAATTTTTTATTTTTTTTGAAAAAATGTGGTTGTTCGCAAATCAATTTGTCCTAAATTAAGTTATAATCATGTAACTTTGTGGCCTTTCTTTATTCACTTTTTCAAACCAATTTCTATGAAAAAACAT
>JALOLW010000358.1 GCA_025455795.1 Spirosomataceae bacterium | reverse complement strand
TATATCGCGCTGATTTTCTTTACGTTGCTGTGGGTGGTGGGCTGCAATCCTACGCTCCGCAAGCTAGCCTTTGACGCGGGGATGTTTGAAGATGATTATCGCTACGGCGACCTCTACCGACTCACCAACCTCGCTCAATTCAAATCTCGTACCCAACTTTGCTCCAAACAATACGGCAATGGTACGGCTAAAAATAACATGGGGTTGTATCTCATCGGCGATAGTTTTACGGAAGAAGGGCGCGTCAATGCCGATGATTTCAACGCCCAAACGTACTTACGGATTCATTGGAGCGATTCAGTCCAAATACACCTCGATACGACCAAGCGCAATGTGCTGGTATTACAGACAGTTGAGCGGCATTTTAGGGAGCATTTTGCGGGACCCGTTCACAATTTTAGCGTTGTTCCTACGCCTGTTGTACCTGCCCCATCACAGCCCGAAACTTGGGAAGAACGCTTGGAAAGTTGGGAACAGATGATTCAGAAAAGCGAAGAGGCGTTGATTAGCTGTTGGTTTGCGAGCGATTGGGCCTTTCGTATCAAAGAATGGAAAGCCGCCCTCAATCTACATTTTTTTGACCGCCACGACGACCAAGCCGCTATTTCGCCCGACGGCAAAAACCTGCTTTTTTGTTGGGATACCGATTCGACCCGCATCACATCTTCTTTCAAATACCTACCCGATAGCGAAGTGGAGACGCTCGTGAAACAAGCCAACCAAACCCGCGACTACTACCGTAAAATGGGTTTTGACGAAGTGTATTTGGCGATTATTCCCAACAAAACCAGCATTGTAGCTCCAAACATGGGCAGTTATAATCACCTCGTTGAGAGAGTACAGCAGCACCCCAACCTGCAAATTCCCGTCATTGATATTTGGAAGCGATACAAACCCCGCGCTACTGAGGTCTATCAACTTGGCGATACGCACTGGAACTGCCTGGGGCAGCAGCTTTGGCTCAAAGAAGTGAATCAAGTGCTTCGATAGTGCTTGAAATTTTGCCCCAATCGTTTTTAACTAATCTCAGCATGATACACAAATCCACTTTCGATTTCTTAGAAAACTTGGCACAAAACAACCAAAAGACGTGGTTTGATGCCAATAGAACGGCCTACGAAGCCGCTCGCAAAAACATCATTGCCTTTGCCGAAGCGGTCATTGGGGGTATTTCGGCCTTTGATGCCGACATTGCCAACGCCCAGCTTGAGCCTAAATCGTGCATTTCGAGAATCAATCGGGATGTGCGGTTTTCCAACGACAAATCGCCCTACAAAACCAATTTCTTTATGATAATCACGGCGGGTGGTAAAAAGAGCAACAAAGCGGGGTACTATCTTGAAATCAAGCCCAACAACTGTTTTGTGGGCGGAGGGGCGTACATGCCCATGCCCGAAGATTTGCAGAAATTTAGGCAAGAAATTGACTACAATTTTGAAGAATGGAAGAAAATGGTGGAAGACAGCAACTTTTTGAGGGTATTTCCCGAGGGAGTACAAGCCCCCGAAAAATTGAGCCGCCCACCGAAAGGCTTTGAAGCCGAAAATCCCGCCGTTGAGTACCTAAAAATGAAGGGTTTTTATACTTGGCGACCCGTTTCTGACGAAGACATGATGTCCGAAAAGGGCTTTGCGACCCTCATGGAAGGCTGTCGCGAAAGCCAAAAAATGATAGCGTTTTTGAACAGGGCGTTGTAGTATTTTGCCAAAAAAGAAATTATGAAAGATATTTTCACTACTAAAATTGGGCGTTTTAAGCTCGTGGCCCTGCTCGAAGGGCTTAGTTTTTTGCTACTTTTGGGCGTCGCAATGCCCCTCAAATACATCTGGGGTAAGCCGTGGTTGGTGCAAAACGTGGGCATGATTCACGGCATTTTGTTTGTGTTGTACATTTTCCAAATCATTCAACTCAAAATAGAATTGAACTGGCCAACGGGCAAAACCTTGCTGGCGATTGTGTTGAGTTTTGTACCTTTTGGGCCGTTTTATGTCATGCAAAAGATGATACCGAGTATGATGGACGAAGTAAAAAAATAACTCCCAAATTTCAATGACTTTAGAACACATTGCCCTCTGGACCAATCGGTTAGAGACCTTGAAAGAATTTTATGTCAATTATTTTGGGGGTGTTGCCAACGCAAAATACCGCAACGAAGCCAAAGGTTTTGAAAGCTACTTTCTAACCTTTGCCTCGGGAGCGCGGCTCGAAATCATGCAGCGGCCAGGCATTCCAGCTAATCTAAACGATACCGTACACCAACAGCACCTGGGGTTGATTCATTTGGCGTTTGGCGTGGCTACCGTGGCCGAAGTAGAAGCCAAAGCGGAGGAACTGCGGGCGGCGGGTTTGCCAATTTTGAGCGGGCCACGTCGCACGGGCGACGGTTACTACGAGTTTGAAACCCTCGACCCTGACCAAAATCGCATCGAGGTAACGACCCTTTTTGACGCATGATTTCCCAAAAACTCCTCATTCAGCGCGTAGCCGTTTCGGCTTTTTTCTTTACCAATGGTTTTTTATATGCCAATTGGACGGCGCGTTTGCCCGAACTTCAACGGTATTTTGGACTGAACAACAGTCAGTTAGGGACGGTGCTGTTTTGCATTGCGCTGGGTTCGATGACAGCCATGCCTTTTGCGGGTTGGTTGGGCAATCGCCTCGGGTCTGACAAAGTGGTGCGGGTCACGGGGTTGTTGTTTTGTGTGGCCGTTCCGTTGGTGGCGTTGTCGCAAAACGAGTGGGTCATTCGGGCGTGTTTTTTCTTTTTGGGGGCTACATCAGGGTCAATGGATGTGAGTATGAATAGCCAAGCCGTGCTGGTAGAGCGACTGTGGGGCAAAATCATTTTTTCGTCGTTTCACGCCGTTTTTAGCATCGGCATGGCGTTGGGGGCGGCTACGGGGGGACTGTTCGCGGGCTTAGACGTGGCTATGCAGCCCCATCTTTGGGCGTTGGCGGGCGTGGGTATGTTGCTCATTTTGTGGGCTTCTACGCAGTTGATACCCGACGCCCTCACGGCAGCACAGCAAAGCGAAACGTCGGACAAAACCGACCGTTGGCTTGCCCTCAAAACCATTTTGCCCTTTGGGCTGATTGCCTTCTGCTGCATGACGGGCGAAGGTGCCATGGTGGACTGGTCGGCTATTTACGTAAACAAAATAGTGGGACAAAACGAGGTCATCAGTGCGTGGGCGTTTGGTGCTTTTGGCGTGGCCATGACAATAGGCCGCACTCTTGGCGACCACTTTATTGAAAAATGGGGCATGACCAAAATGCTGCTGATTGATGCGGCATTGTCCATCGTGGGTTTGGCACTTGTTATAGGATTTGTATCGGTTTGGAGCGTTTTTTTTGGCTTGTTCTTGGTGGGTTTGGGCGTGGCTACCATTGTACCTATTGTGTTTTCGTCGGCGGGCAACCTGCCCAACGTATCGCCTTCGGCGGGCATTTCGATGGCTTCTTCTATTGGCTATTCGGGCTTTTTTATTGGCCCGCCCACCATCGGCTATTTAGCCGAAGCCTTCGACCTGCGCGCGGGCATGGGTTTTGTGTTGGGGCTTTTTGTATTGATGGCGGGGCTGATTGTGGCTGCGCTCTCCAAATCATCGGCGCGGCAGTAAAGCCGAAAATAATTTATCTCTAATAGACTTACTGACAACCCTTTATCTCCGCTTGAAAAATACTCGACTTTTCGGCGATAAAGCCTAACCGTAATCTTTCCTGTCGTAGTGAAATTTTAACGAGAGTAATTTTTTTATTGAAAATATAAAAGGCTATTTCATGTCTAAAATGCTGGCTATGACCATCGTTGTTAATACCCCTAAACCATTTATAATCAAATTTTTAGCCTACTTTGAAAAAGCCTTGTAACTTTATAAACTCATTGAGGTCAAATCTATCAAAGCCATTGCTCAATACCGTTACCAAAGCAGGGTTGAGGGCAATGATTTCTTTGACATTAAAGTTCTTTGAAAGTGGTGCTTCTCGGCACAGGTTCTATACCGATGGCTAATTAGTGAAAGTTAAGTGTACTCACTACTGCTTTGGGTTGTATCTCGGTATTTGATTCGTTTTGGGTGCTGTTTTCTCATTTTCAGTGCCCAACACTGCTTTTTTTTCGGTTTCCGTTTTCTTCCCGCTGTAATACTCAGTACTTCCATTCGTGAAAACAATGTGCGATACATCTGAAACATTGATTGAATAGATGGGACCTTCCAAATTTTGGTACTTGCGGTACTTGATAGTCGTTTCGGATATTTCTACCACTTTTGCTTCAATCTGCGACTTGTCAAGTTTTACGATAATATCTTTATTCTGGCCGTTTGTGTTATGGTTTACCGCATCATCTGCGAGTTTTTTGCCCAAAACTTCTGCCTCAACCAATGCATTGGTTTTTGCCTCAAACACAACTTTGTTGATGTCGATGTAGTCATATACCAAGTCGATATAACGAGATTCCCTGGAGAGTTTAGTTTCATTCTGCTCCCTGTATGCTAATGCGCTTGATTTAAATTTCCCCAAAGGCTGTAATGCTTTTATGGTTTGGA
>JALOLW010000357.1 GCA_025455795.1 Spirosomataceae bacterium | reverse complement strand
CAGCACCACGGGCAATATTCTCGACGATGCCCAACAGGCGGCTTTTGAGCAGTATATCAAAGGCGGTGGCGGCTACGCGGGCATTCACGCTGCGGCCGATACCGAGTACGATTGGCCTTGGTACAACCAACTCGTGGGGGCGTATTTTTTGAGCCACCCCAAAAATCAAAACGTGGATATTGTGGTGCACAGCAAAGACCACCCCGCTACGGCCATGCTGCCCGACCGCTGGCGCCGCTACGACGAACTGTACAATTACAAAAAGATAGTGCTGGGAATCAAAGTCTTGGCCACACTCGACGAAGGCAGCTACAAAGGCGGTGCCAACGGTCTCAACCACCCCTTTATTTGGTACCGAGAGTTTGACGGCGGTCGGTCGTTTTACACGGGTGGAGGCCATACCAACGAAGCCTTCGACGAGCCGCTGTTTCAGCAGCACTTGTTGGGCGGCATTGAGTACGTGATGAAGCGCAAAAACGTGAAGCCGAATTTTTAATTACATCCCCTTCAATACTTTCCACATTTCATCGGCTACAAACTGATTGCCGAGGTCGTTGAGGTGGACGCGGTCGGTGGTAAGAATACCCCGCTCGTCGTTGTTGGCATTGTTTTTGAGGTTATATTCCAAAAAAGCCTTCCGCAAATCAATCAGCGGGAGGCTATTTTTTTTGGCCAAGTCCCTGATTAACTGCGAATAGCGATTGAGGTCGCCATCCTGTTGATTGGTAAAGTCGGTTTTTTCACCGATGGCCGCTGGGGTACAGAGTGCTACTTTGATGTTGGCGGCTTGGAGCTTTTTGATGACCGCCTCATAAAATTTTACAAACTTGTCGGGGTCGGTGCCTGTGCCAGAGGTCGCTTTGTGCCAAACGTCATTGACCCCCACATAAATCACGACGATGTGCGGTTTTTTTGCCAAAACATCGTCTTCTATGCGAAGGAAAAGGTCATAAATTTTGTTGCCACTAATACCCGCGCCCACGAGTTCGTATTTATCTTTGAGGTTTTGCTGGGTAAGCATCTGATTGAGGCGGTCTATGTAGCCGTTGGGTTTGATGGCCGCCTGCGTAATCGAATCGCCAAAGAAAACGATGCGAACAGACTGGTCTTGTTGGGCAGCAATGAGCGGCAATGTGAAAATACTAAGGCGGAGATAACGGAGAATTTTCTTCATTTGGTCTAAAAATTTGTGTGAAACGTCGCTTCGTTAGTGAATATAACTTTGATTTGTGTTTAAATTAGAAGCATCAATTGTCCAAAAACTACCTTTCTCAAAGCACTTAACATGATGCAATCAACCGCAATAAGTCTTCCTCTCCTGCCTTTTCGCATCAAATGGCGACAGGTATTGGTCATCGTGACGCACATCTTTTTTTGGGCTTGTTTTATCTTTTTGCCTTTTATTTTGATTCAATCCCAAAACATCGTCTCAGACCCCCAAACCCAACTGACGCAGGCTCAGAAAGACCAAATTTTTCAGCAAACATTTTATTTCAGTCAGTTTCTATCCGTCATTTTGTTTTACACAAACACGGAGATTTTATTGCCAAAAATCTTTAAAAAATACGGTGTTGGTGTGTATAGCTTGGTAATTATCAGTGCGTTGATACTTTGTTTGATTTTGGCTTATATGTTTCGGATGTGGGCGTTGGGATTTCAGCCGCGCACGCTGTTTACGTATTCTACTTTTTATTCGTTGGTATCGGTCGTAGGGATTAGCACCTGCTTTCGGATTCTGTCGGACTATCAGCGAGAGCAACGCCTCCAAACCGAAAAAGAACGGGCGCGTTTGCAGTCGGAGCTGTCATTTTTGAGGTCGCAGATTAGTCCACATTTTATGTTCAATCTGATGAATAGTTTGGCATCGTTGGCCCGTAAAAAATCCGATTTGGTCGAGCCGATGATTGTCAAAATGTCAGATTTGCTGCGTTATATGTTGTACGAGTCAGACGATACCAAGATTCCACTCGACCGCGAAATCAACTACCTCAAAAGCTACGTAGAACTGCAGCAGATGCGGTTTGGCAACAAAGTCAAGGTGAACGTTGCTGTTGAAACCCCTACCAATGGGCTGGCATTAGAACCGATGCTGCTGATTCCGTTTGTAGAAAACGCCTTCAAGCACGGTACGGGGCTTATCAGAGAGCCACAGATAGATATTGGACTTACGAGCGAGGGTTACAAACTCAAGTTTAGGGTGCAAAATAAATTCAACGCCGACTTTCAGGAGGCCAAAGATAGCAGTTCGGGGATTGGCCTCACTAACGTCAAAAGACGCTTAGAACTACTTTATCCAGAGCAGCACAGTTTGGTTATTTCAAAACAAGACAATCTTTTTGTGGCTGATTTGGAGATAAATTTGCGGCAGAGATAATATCTTTGTCAAAAACCCTCTTTTCTCCATGCAAAAACTCCGCTGCTTGGCCGTTGATGATGAGCCACTCGCCCTTGAGTTGTTGGAAGACAACATTCGCCAAGTCCCTTTTTTAGAGCTTGTTGGAAGTTGTCACAACGCTTTTGAAGCCATTGATTTTATTCATGAGACCCCCGTTGACTTGTTGTTTCTGGATATTCAAATGCCAGGAATTACAGGTGTACAGTTTCTCAAATCGCTCCAAGGCCCCACGATGCCGATGGTAATTTTTATCACGGCCTACGAGCAGTACGCACTCGAAGGTTTTGACCTTGATGTGGTGGACTACCTGCTCAAACCTGTGGCATTTGAGCGTTTTATGAAAGCGACAAACAAAGCCTTTGAACTCCATAAGCTTCGTCAACAAAGCCCCGCTGAAGCCAATGTTAATCACTTTTTTGTCAATGCCAACTATGCTTTGGTCAAGGTGCGTTTTGAAGAAATCAACTACATCGAAGGATTGAAAGATTACGTCAAAATTTACGTAACCTCGGCCAAGTACCCCATCATCACACGAATGACGCTCAAAGGCATTGAGCAAAAACTCCCCTCTGCACGCTTCATGCGCGTACACAAATCGTACATCGTGTCGTTGGACAAAATTCAGTCGGTTCGCAACCTCAAAATCCACATCGGCGAGGCCGTCATTCCCGTAGGAGAGCAGTACGTGGATGATTTTATGGCCGCGATTGGAGAGTCGTAGCTGCACTTAGAGATGCTTTGTGGAACTCTGTGTCAAACATTGTGGAACTCTGTGACCGTGCAAATAGTCGAAGAACTATAAAATTTTGCTTTCATGCTTTTAGGCAATTAAAAATGGCGTATATTGTGCGTCATTCTATTAAACCTTTCCTTTTATTACATGACAAAAGATTTAATTAGCGGGATTCAGCAAGTAGGAATTGGGGTACAAAATGCCAATGAAGTGTGGGCGTGGTACCG
This sequence comes from Spirosomataceae bacterium, assembly GCA_025455795.1. Taxonomy (GTDB): domain Bacteria; phylum Bacteroidota; class Bacteroidia; order Cytophagales; family Spirosomataceae; genus Runella. The sequence continues at coordinate 1,204 of JALOLW010000357.1, read as the reverse complement.
TAAAACCCTCGGCCTCAACGTGCCTATTTTCAACGACGAAGCCGATGCCAAATTGATGACTTGCTACACATCAGGGGAAGTCCGTCGCCGTCATGCCATCATGGCGCTCAACATGGCGGGCGGTGGTGGCGTCGAAATCTGGCAGTACAAAAACCGCGTTCCCGTGGAGTCTTCGTTTCAGGCGCAATTGGGCGATTTGGGGATTTTTGCGGTGAAAATCAAGAGTTTGAATGTTCCCGATTTTCACCAACAAATCCAACTTCAACAATCGGACGTGCAGCAATCGCCCGAACAAAAAAAGCATTTTTGGCTGAAAGATTGCCGTCAAAACCTGCTCCAAATCATTCCCAATGACTCGTGGTTTAGACCCAACGGCCACCTCACAGGCGGCGTGTGTGGGGCGGTGATTGGCGTAAGTGATATGGACAAGGCCGTGGCGTTTTATGCACACACCCTCCAACTCGGCCAAGTGGTGTATGACCAAACGGGCGTTTTTGAAGATTTAGCGTTCTTAGACGCTGCCGACCGCCGTTTTCGACGGGTGCTGCTCCGCAAAAATACCGAACACGCGGGCGCGTTTGGTAAACTACTCGGTGACATCGAAATCGAACTGTTCCAAGACCTCGACCGTAGTCCGCGCAAAATCTTTGAAGGGCGCGATTGGGGCGATGTGGGCTTTATACACTTGTGTTTCGATGCGCTTGACATGGACGCCCTCAAAACCCGCTGTCAGGCCCACGGGCATCCGTTTACGGTTGACAGTGCCGACTCCTTCGATATGGGCGAAGCGGCAGGGCGTTTTTCTTACACCGAAGACCCCGATGGTACGCTTATAGAGTTTGTTGAAACCCATAAAGTGCCGATTGTCAAGAAGTTGGGGATTTATCTCAATCTCAAAAAACGTAAAAAACAAACCCCGCTTCCTGATTGGATGGTTGCCACACTTGGTTGGGGCAAAGTCAAGGACTGAGATTGTTTATGTTCCGCGCGGGCGACTGCTGCTGCTCCGTTGGTTAATCGTTTTTGCGAAAATAAAGCAATAATTTACAATGTTTAACAGAGATAAAAAGGGGGGAGACCCAACATTTATTTGGCTAAAGCCTTGCTGGTACGCCGCTTTTATTGTCCCCCAGGCTAAAGCCGTGGGGCTTTTAAATAACTTTGTCCCCCAGGCTAAAGCCGTGGGGCTTTTAAATAACTTTGT
>JALOLW010000356.1 GCA_025455795.1 Spirosomataceae bacterium | reverse complement strand
AGCACCGACCGCCCCGTAAAGTGCGTGAGCTTATCTTGGTGCCAAAGCAGTTCGTCGGGGCGCAGTGTGACCATCGGCACAGGACTTGTGGTGTCCAACTGTGGCAAATTCGCTTCCGAAGGGTCACAGAAGTAAGGATTGTGGTGCTTGGGCCAGTGGGGGTCAGTGTCGGTAGCTGATTTTTGTACTTCGCCGATGTGCAGGTGGTTGAGTGTCGCTTGTTGGGCGCCTTTGGCCACGTTCATATAGTGGCCGTTGTAGCCTGTATCAAGGCCGAGAAACTGCCACCCGTCGTCTTCTGAGCGCAGGCAAAAATAACTCGCGGCTTGTTTTTGGGTGGGGTCATGGACCAATTTGCCCGAATCAAGCGCATTGAGCAAGGCTACGCCCCCCGTAAAATACTCATGGTTTCCAGGAACGGTAAAAAACGGTATTTGACATTTCTCTTTTTTCAACACCTTTCGAACCATTCCCACGAGCCGCTTATTGACTTCGTCTTTGGTTCCCGAAAAATACACATCGCCCAAGTGCAAAATAGCGTCTGGCTTGAACTTACAGGCGGCGGCCAAAACCGCCGAAGCTTCTTCGGTGCCTGTGCCTATGTCGCCCACAATCACGACTCGTGCGTGCGCGGGGAGTTTCCACGCAATCATCCCATAGTTAAGGTCGCCGTTGCCTGCGTCGGATGCTTGCCACGAGCGGTATTGCGGCACCGCTCCTTTGTGATATGGATATTGCCAGTAGTATTTGTAATACTGCACAAACATCTGCTGCCAAAGCGGATTGCCAAACTTATACATCGCAATTTCGGCTTGGAGTTCGGCTTCTTTATCGGCATCAGTCGCAATTTTGTGGTGCGCCATTTTGTGATGCAAGTACGACAGATACGCTTGTACTGCCGCCTCATCACCGCTGTCTTTGCCCGGATCTTGGAGGGGTGTGTTGCGCTCCATCGCTTTGCAATACACATCGGTAGCTTGCATAAGCGGATGGCCAGTGGCAATCCCGAAGGCCGTGGTACGGGTCTGTCCAGTGGCTTTGGCCAACACTGCCGCTACGCTTGATTTCCACAAAGCCAAGTGCGGCACTTCGTAGTGTTCGATTTCAGTCATTGGCTTTTTGGGGGTTTGGGGGTTGTATCGGCATGACGTTCAAATCGCACATTGAGCGACGTATTCTTGGGCAGTGTCAAGTCAAGTCCAGCCCAATTGTCCCAAAGCCCCGCTTTGAGCGCGTGTGAGCGCGGAGTGATTTGCAATTGTACCTCGGTCAAGGCAGCAAAGTCATCGAGTGCTTTGTCAAAATCAACGGTGACTTTGGGCGCGTGAACCCAAGCCACGGCGTAGCCATTTCCGCAGCATAGCAGGGCGGCATCTGCACCCGCAGCGGGCTTGCGTTGAAAATCAACAGCCCACTGAAATACCGCCGTTTGAAAATCTGCTTGACTCATGCTGCCAGGCTTGGCCCCTACTACGTGGCGGGTAGTACCCAACATCCAATCTGCCGCATTGGCAAACAAAAAATAAGGCTGTTCTACCACAAAAGCATCGCTTGATACGGGCAAGGCCGTCGGTACTTCGGGCAGGTGACTACGGGTCATGTCGTAGGCGTCGCCGTGGAGGTTTTGGTAAATTCTTACCGCAATGGCTTCATTGGCCAAATCGTGTGATTGGGGAGGTGCCCAAAACATGAGGGCGGTTTGGTCGGGGACAGCCGCGGGCTTGTTGGCTTGTGGCACCATCGTAGGAATGTAGGCCCGCAAGCCGACTGTCGGCTGCAAAAGTGCGCAGGCAGGTACAAATACACTTCCCAAAAAACCCGCAAAACGGGCGTAAGTTTGGGGAGGAGGTGCCATAAAACCCCGCCATACATAGACGGAATTGGGCAAAACGGGATACGTTTTCTTTTTTGCCATGATGAGTCGCTATTTTTTGTGGCTTCAAACGCTCAAATTGCGCTGAAACTGCATGTTGAAGCTGCTCCCCGCGCGTACATCCATGCCTGCCCAAACATCATAAATTCCGATGGGCAAAAACGTAGGCGCAGGACTCAACACCTGCGACCAACCCGTGAGCGAGGGCATCAGCAATGGAATACCGCTCGGAGGATTGTTGGTGCCTGGTGCTGCCGCGCCCAATTCCCAATAGACCAAGTAATCGTTGCCCACGCAGGCAATCGCTCCGTTGAGGCCGTTGAGTTTTTGGATTTTCGTCAAGGCATCTGCCACGTTGTTTTTGAAAGTAGCAATGTCCACGTTGCGGGGGCGTTCGGCCACGAGGTGTTTGATGGCACCTCCCATCCAATCGGCCTCTTTGTTAATCAAAAAAACGGGCGCATCTACGTTCAAACTCGACGGGCCTTTGTACAAAATCGGGAAATCGGCGCGGCTCAAAGGCTGCCCTGTCGTGATATAGCAACCTCCGTGCGTAAGCGTATAGGTGCGTACCGACAAGCGCGTGAAACCGTTCCAATAGGTCTGCTGCGACTTCCAAAAAAGGATAGCGGTTTCGTCGGGGACCCAGTCGGGCTTGCCGTCTAAGCCTGCAGGCACGGAGGGCGTGTATGAATGCAACCCCGCATCTATCTGAAACTTGACCGTAGCGGGGATAAACACCGTACCAAGTTTATTGTAAAATTGGTCAAGTGGGAGCGTTCCCAATCGAAATCCACGCCAAACTCTCACGGCGTCGGGCGGAACGGTTGTGTTGTTGAAAGTATTCATAACGTTTTTAAAATGAGTTGGTTGGTGGTTTATTTTCCCTGAGCTACGATGTAAGCAGCCACCTTGTCCAAGAAATCTTTGGGGGGAGATGGCTGGTGCAGATTGGTGTAAGGGCATCCTGCTGGAAACTGCCAATACTGATTCACACAAAACTTACACGCCCCCTCAGTTCGGTTGAGCAGCCCTTTGTCATCGTCAAACGACATCTCACCTTTGTCGTACATATCTTGCAGTACCGAGGCCATCAGTTGGTGCGAATCGTAGTAGTAGGGTTCCAACTGATTGAACAAACTGGGGCAGTCGCTTTGTAATTTGGCCCTTGAAGCCTCGGCTGTGTTCGATTGCAACTGGATTACGCGGTAGTAGGTGGGATGCTTAGGGTCGGCGGGCAGTACCGTAAAGCCGTTGTCTTTTGTGATGGCCGTTTGGAAACTCGAAGATGCCGATATTGCCTCAAAATCGGTCGGACTCAGTCGGTACTGCGGTAGGAAGTTGGTGTTGAACGAAAAATGCGGCGTAATCACAAGGCGCGTTCGGCTTTTGAAAGGCACGCCATCTATCTTAAAGTCAAAATTAAGATAAACTGGATTGGCCAAGTTGGTGGTTTCGCGCAGGAGAGTGTAAGACTGGTCGGCAGGGTGCGAGGAAATTTTGCCTTTTTCCACAAAACGCCCAAATATATCGTAAAACATATTCCAACTTGACTCGCTTACAATGTACAAAATAGCAGGCCGTGACTGCACAAACTGCTTGACCACCCAAGCGTTTTTGGAAGTACAATTATTGACAATCGTTTTCATTTGATTGCCCAAAAATCCTTCTGTCCAGTGTGGCGAAGCACACGCCACCATGTCTATTTGCGATACATCCTCGCCTATTTGGAGGCTTGCTTTGGCGTGACCTTTGGTTTTTAGGTAATCTTCAAACTCTTTCAGCGTAGGCACAAACTGCATGTAGTAGCCTTGCTGTTCTTGAAAGATTTCGGTTTGGATACCTTCTGGTACGGCCAATCGCCCCGCGATGACATCGCCCGCCGAAAAAGTGTTATTGGGGCCAAATGTATCGTAAAACACCATGTAGGGAAAATCGCCCACCTCGCCGGGAATCGTGATGGTGGTATCGTCGGCAAAGCCTGCATAACGTACCTTGATGGTCCATGAGGGGCTTTCGTCGGCGCGCGAGTCAGCTACTATCATTCCGTCGTGCGGGGCGATGATGCGTCCGTCGGGCAGGATGTATTTTTTGACAAAATCAAGCGACAGTTTCTCTTGATACACCGACCGGTAGCGATAGTACCAAGCGTATTTTGCCCAAAGACTGGTATTGCTGTCGTTCGTAAAATTGGGATATGCCCAGGGTGCACCGTTTTGGCCGGGGGCAAAAGCCGTCAAATTGGGGTTGATGCCTATCGTCATAATGGGGGCTTTGCGGCATCCATCTATCACTTCTCCGTTGGGAAAAGCCGGTGGGCGTGTGCGCCCAAGTGTCCACGGGGCGGTGGCTTGGTTGGCAGAGCGAGTGGCTTCGTAGGGTACGTTGATGTCAAAGTCAAAAGCCGTATAGGGGCCATACGTGATTTTCTGTCTATCGTCAGGCCAGAAAAATTTACACGTACCGCACGATGTCACCTCATAGACGAGCTTGACCTCCATCGGGTCGGCGGTGTTAGGCGATTTTGTAGAGCGAGCAGGCACGTATTGATTTTCTCCCTCACCTGCGATGGTCGCCCAAGTGGCCAACGCGCCATTGAAACTCGTATAAAGTCCAAAGTTCTTGTAAATCAACCCTGACCAATCACCCCGTACCGTATCTGAAATGGTCACCCCCGTGTTGGTTTT
>JALOLW010000355.1 GCA_025455795.1 Spirosomataceae bacterium | reverse complement strand
TACAAAAATCCCCGAATTATGCCAAATGTGTGCATATTCGGGGATTAAATTTTGCGTAATAGACTGATAGTTAGCGTATTATAGCTTCAAAGGGAAGCCAAAACAATGACGGTCTCACAGAATACTCCGTATTCGAAATTCGTTTACGACCTAATGCCCTCACTTAATCGTTGAGACTTATCAGGTAAAGTTCTTCTACTTTGGCTCTGGCCCAAGGGGTTTTTCGCAGAAAGGTAAGACTTGACTTGATACTGGGGTCATATTGAAAGCAGCGAATATTGACATACTCGCTCATGGTGTCCCATCCATAATGCGCTACCAAATGTTCGAGCATCATCTGAAGTGTGACTCCGTGTAGGGGATTGTTGGCTTGCGGGTCTTGCATCATATTTCTTTACTTGAAAACTAATCGTCGTCTTCTTCTTCACTTTCTTCTTTCAGTTTTACAAACGCGCCGCGCACGGGAGCGGGCATTTTTGATTTTTCGCCGCGTACTGTCTGCCAAACAATTTCGCTGAAAATACGGTCGTCAATCGCATCAGGCTGAGACAAGTCAAACTGCAAGGTGCGGCGGTGGTTATAGTTGTAGGCTACGTTTTTTTCGTTGAGGTTTATGCCTGGTTCTCGTGCCGTAAAGGGTTTATTGTCAGGTGTTTTCTGAAAACACCGCCACATGGGCGTAGCGGCAGCATCGTACTGACTCATGGGTTTGATTCCCAAAATCAACTCCATCGTGCGGAGCATTCCGCTTGTTGAGTACATGGTGTGATCTACAAATCCGCGCTTCACGTAGCCACCTGCCACAAAAGCAATCGAACGGTGCGCGTCCACGTGGTCGGGGCCATTTTGGGCGTCATCTTCCAAAATAAATACCACCGATTCTTTCCAAATGGGGCTTTTGGACAAATGCTCCACAAACCGCCCCACGGCCAAGTCGTTGTCGGCTACGGCGGCATCGGGTGTGGGCAATCCTACTCGTGCGCCCGAGGTATGGTCATTGCCAAAACGCAGCGTGTTGAGGCGCGGAACGGCGTTGTTTTTGACCAATTCATCAAAATCTTTTTCCCACGCTTTTTCGCGCTCTACGTCCATGTAGCCGAGGTCATAGCCGTGGAAATCTTGGCAATAATGCCCTTCAACGGCAGGGATGTTGGCTTTGCCATCAGCAAACCAGCCGTAGGTGCGGTAGCTGACGTTGGCGCGTTTGGCGTGGTCCCAGATGAAGCCATCGCGGGGGTGGGCAATGGTCTTTTGTCCTTCATAATCGTAGGTGCCGCCGCGCCCGCCGTAGCTTGTTACCCAGTTTTTTTCCACGTAATCATTGGCGTATGCCGCCGCCGACCAGTTGTGTCCGTCGGCACTTACTTCGGCATCCACGTAAAAATTGTCCAACAGCACAAACTCCCGCGCGAGGGCGTGTTGGTTGGGCGTGATTTTTTCGGGGAAAAGGCACAAACTCGCGTCGCCGTTGCCCTCTTTCACATCGCCCAGTACTTGGTCGTAAGTGCGATTTTCTTTGATGATATAAAACACGTACTTGATAGGAGAATTATCTCCAATTCGCATCGGAATCGGGTTGCCTGCTTCACCTTCGGCCAGGGTTTCTTTGGCTTTGGTGTAAGGCGTGTTGTCATACACCAAACGCGAGTACGTGGCCAAAGTACGCTCGTCGGGCATTGGGACAAACGACATCGTACCTTTGAACAGCCCGCCGATGTACTGCGTTTCGTCGCGGTTGGCTTGGGGGTTTGCTCCTTTGTATTGTGGTGATTTTGAGCGGTTTGGGTTCGGACCTTTGGGGTTGGCCGATGAAGAAAACCCTTTGCCGTTGGTCACTAAAATCTGATTGTTCCACACTTTTACTGCCGTAGGATACCAGCCCGTGGGAATAAAACCCAACGAGCGACTGCGGCCCTTTTGTTTGACATCAAACACCGCCAAGCAGTTGTTGTCGGCATTGGCAATGAAGAGTTTCGTTTCGTCGGGGGTGAGCGCGAGGGCGTTGGGGGTACTGCCTACGGGCGCGTCGGGATACAGCGAGGCCGAGAGCGTTTCGACGACTTGGCGTTTTTGTAAATCAATCATCATCACCGAGTTGTCGTTGCCACAAGCCACGTACACGTATTTTCCGTCGCGGGTTTGGAGCATATCGTTGGGGTTTTTGGAAGTGGCAATATCGGCAACAGTTTTGAGCGTTTTAGCGTCCAAAATCCGCACGGCACTGCCTTCCCAAAGACTCACAAAAAGCTGTGATTTGTCGTTGGACAACTGACAGTTGTAGGCTTTGAAACCCAACGCCACCGAGTCAATCACCTTGCGCGTCTTGGTATCGCACACGTAAAGGCTGTTGTTTTCTTTCGTCCCCACAAAAAGTTTATTTTGAGCGTCGTCCAGGCACAAGCCCACGGGCGAGATTTTGACGGGCCAAGGCTTGCCCAGCACAATGTCGCCGTCGGCTTTGAGTTTATTGTCGGCAATTTTATAGACCAAAATCTTGTTGTCATTGCCACCCGAGGCGTACAACGTACTTTCGTCGGCACTAAACGCCAAACCGTAGTACGATTTGGGCGTTTTTACGTCGTCCAAAATGGTTTGAGTAGTAGGGTCAATGAGCGTAATGCTTTGGATACTCTGCCCGTTGTTGGTCACGGCAGCGTACTTGCCCGACGGCGAAAGTACTAAATTGAGCGGTAAATCGTTGAGATTCAAACTCTTTTCGCCCGCAGGGGTCAGTGACCAGCCGTTGGGAAGTTTGACGCGCTTGCTACTCATACTTTGGTAGAGAGCATCGTCGGTAGCGGTTTTGGCTTGGCGTTGGCAGGCCAAAAAGACCGCCACTGCGCCAATAAATAAGCAGAGGGAGAGGTAGATTCGCATGATTTGTTTATTTTTGAAAAGCGATACAAACTTGATGAAAAAGCAAGGAGTTCGATTAAAATAACGGTTAAGATTCTGTTAAAATATCAAATCAATCAATGGACATCTTTCACGAAGCCCTTTTTGGACAAGCACTTTACAACACGCGGCGGCATTTTTTGAAGCAAGCCGTGGGTGGATTAGGCGGGATTGCGCTCGGTTCGCTTTTGGGTAACTGCCAGAATAAGTCCCAAACTTCACTCACTGACCCCGACGAAAATCCGCTTTCGGTCAAGTCACCGCATTTTTCGCCCAAAGCCAAGCGAGTGCTGTTTTTGCATATGGAAGGCGCTCCGTCGCAGTTGGAACTGTTTGATTATAAGCCTGAATTGGCCAAATTGGACGGGCAGCTTTGTCCGCAGTCGTTGTTGGATGGCAAGCGTTTTGCGTTTATCAAGGGCGTGCCAAAAATGCTCGGGCCACAGGCGCAGTTTGCCCAACACGGGCAGTCGGGCGCGTGGATTTCGGAATATTTGCCGCATTTTTCGACCATGGCCGACGAGGTGACATTCCTCAAAGCAATGCACACCGACGAGTTCAATCACGCCCCCGCGCAGTTGTTTATGCACAGTGGTACGCCGCGTTTGGGCCGTCCTTCGATGGGTGCGTGGGTGACATACGGGCTGGGTTCTGAAAATCAAAATCTGCCAGGCTTTGTGGTACTCGTCTCTGGTTCTGACCCCAGTGCGGGCAAGTCGGTGTGGGGAAGTGGCTTCTTACCCTCTGTGTATCAGGGTGTTCAGTGTCGTACCAAAGGCGACCCCGTACTGTATATTCAAAACCCCGCAGGCATAGACGATACCCTGCGCCGCCGCTCGATAGAGGTCATCAATCAAATCAACGAGTTGGAGCATCAGCAAGTAGGCGATCCCGAAATTTTGACACGGATTCAGCAATACGAGTTGGCCTACCGAATGCAGGCCGAAGTGCCTGAAACCATGAACATTGCCGACGAACCGCTTTGGGTGCAAGAAATGTACGGGGCCAAACCAGGAGAATCTTCTTTTGCCAACAATTGCCTTTTGGCGCGAAAATTGCTTGAAAAAGGTGTACGTTTTGTGCAACTCTTTGACCGCCGTTGGGATTCGCACGGCACCGATGAAGGGAGTGGCGTCAACGACGGCTTGCGACGCAACTGTCAGTACATAGACAAACCGCTGACGGCTTTGCTCAAAGACCTCCAACAACGCGGCCTGCTCGACGATACGCTCGTGGTGTGGGGCGGGGAGTTTGGACGCACCCCCATGATGGAAAATCGTGCGGGCGACAACAACACACCTTTCAAAGGCCGCGACCACCACATTGATGCCTTTACGATGTGGATGGCAGGCGGGGGCGTAAAGCAGGGGTATTCGCACGGCGAAACCGACGAAATCGGCTATTACGGCGTTAGTGGGCGCACCCACGTACACGACCTGCAAGCCACGATTTTGCACTTGTTGGGCTTTGACCACGAAAAGTTTACGTATCCTTTTCAAGGTCGAAATTTCCGCCTGACGGACGTACACGGAAAAGTAGTGAGAGAAGTGATCGCCTAAACCACTAAAAACATGACCGCGCAAACACCGCATCCAGAGCAAAAAAATAAAAAAGACAACTCATGGCTCAAAGATCTATTGCTTGCTTTCAGCTTTTTTGCGTTGGGTATTG
>JALOLW010000354.1 GCA_025455795.1 Spirosomataceae bacterium | reverse complement strand
CATCCTATTTCTAACCTACCTCATCTAATTGGCATTTTTCAGAACATCATTGATTATTTTAAATCTGTTATCAATGGCTGACAACCCACAACCCACAACAATGAACCAAAAGACAATCCTCATCATTATGGATGGCTGGGGTATCGCCAAAACAGGCGAAGAAAACCGCTCGGCTGTCATCGCGGCCCATACGCCTTTTTATGACAGTATTCTCCAACAATATCCGCACTCCAAACTCGAAGCAAGCGGCTTGGCGGTGGGCTTGCCCGACGGACAGATGGGCAACTCCGAAGTAGGCCATACCAACCTCGGCGCGGGGCGCATTGTGTATCAAGATTTGGTCAAAATCAATTTGGCCGCTCAAAACGGCACCCTCGCCCAAGAACCCGCCCTCAAAGAGGCTTTCGACTACGCCAAAACCAACGGCAAGAAAGTGCATTTCATCGGCTTGGTGTCGGATGGGGGCGTACACTCGCACATAGACCACCTCAAAGGGCTCTGCACCGCCGCCCACGAAGCTGGTTTGACCGACGTGTTCGTGCATGCCTTCACCGATGGCCGCGACTGCGACCCCAAAAGTGGCCTTGGCTTTATCGCTGATTTGGAGGCACATCTCGCCCAAACCACGGGCCAAATCGCCACTGTTATCGGTCGTTTTTATGCCATGGACCGCGACAAACGCTGGGAGCGCGTCGCCAAAGCCTACCGCGCGATGGTAGAAGGAAGCGGCACTTCTGTCATCGCGCGGCGAACCGTCCCGACGCAGGAGGAATCTAATCCATTACTCACCGCCATCGAAGCCTCCTATACGGCAGGCATTACCGACGAGTTCATCGAACCTATCGTCGTGACTCGGGCCGACGGTGCCCCCGTGGCTACCATCGCCGAGGGCGACGTGGTGCTGTGTTTCAACTTCCGTACCGACCGTGGACGCGAAATCACTGAAATGCTCACGCAGCAGGATTTTCCCGAACAAAACACCAAAAAACTCAATCTCCGCTACCTCACCATGACCAACTACGACGATACGTTTGTGGGTGTGCAGGTGATTTACGACAAAGATAATCTGACCAATACCCTCGGTGAAGTGGTAGCCAATGCGGGCAAAAAGCAAATCCGCATTGCCGAAACCGAAAAATACCCGCACGTGACGTTTTTCTTTTCGGGAGGCCGCGAAGCACCGTTTGAAGGTGAATCGCGCTTGTTGTGCAACTCCCCCAAAGACGTAAAAACTTACGATTTGAAACCAGAAATGGCCGCCTACGACATCCGCAATGCGATTGTGCCAGAAATTGAGGCCGAAAGTGCCGATTTTATCTGTCTCAATTTTGCCAACCCCGACATGGTGGGTCACACGGGCGTGTTTGAGGCCGTAGTCAAAGCCTGCGAAGTGGTGGACGAGTGCGTAGCGGCCGTAGCCACGGCTGGATTGGCGCACGGCTACACGAGCATCATCATCGCCGACCACGGCAACTCCGACTACATGACCAACGACGACGGCTCGCCCAACACTGCCCACAGCACCAACTTAGTGCCGTGTATTTTTGTGGGCAACGAATACAAAGGTCAGCCCAAGGACGGTAAACTCGCCGACATCGCCCCCACTATTTTGGCACTCATGGGCATCGCCCAGCCTGCCGATATGACGGGCGTGAGTTTGCTGTGATAGGAGAACCCAACCCTCTTACAATCGCCCCGTTTCCATTTGTTCTTTGGTCACTTCAAAGGAGCGAACAGGCTGCCCCATTGCTTTGTGTGCTTCGATGGCTTTGGTCATCCACTCTATGGCCTCTTTGCGGCGGTTGAGCTTATACAGCAAATGGGCGTAGGTATCTACAAAACCGTTATGATGGCAAGTTTTTTCATTGTATTTTTGAGAAAGTTTTTGGCAAATTAACGATTTTAATTGCCCCAACCAACTCACTCCAACATGAAATTCTCCGACATCACTCGCTCCGAAGCATTGCTGCATTTACAAAAAACTGCCAGCGATATACTCTCGCCTTACCTCAAGGAAATCGAAAACATTTGGCAACCCGCCGATTTACTGCCCGATGCCAGCCTTGCCAATTTTTTTGAAGAGGTCAAACTCCTCCAAGAACGCGCCAAAAACCTTTCATACGATTTGTTGGCGGTACTCGTAGGTGATACCATCACCGAAGAAGCCCTGCCTACTTACGAATCGTGGCTTTATACCGTGGAAGGCATTCGTCCCCAAGACGGCGGCAACGACAACCCCTGGGCAACGTGGGTACGCGGCTGGACTGCCGAAGAAAATCGCCACGGCGATATTCTCAACAAGTACCTCTACCTCACGGGGCGTATCAATATGCGCGAAATGGAGGCTTCTACGCAGTACCTCATCGCCGACGGCTTCGACATTGAAACGGGACACGACCCCTACCGAAACTTCATTTACACCAGTTTTCAAGAATTGGCCACCCAAATCTCCCACCGACGGGTGGCGACATTGGCCAAAAAAGCGGGCGATACGCTCCTCGCCAAAATCTGCGGCTTAGTGGCTTCCGACGAAGGCCGCCACGCCAATGCGTACAGCACCTTCATTCAGCGCGTGATAGACATTGACGCTTCGGAGGCGGTGTTGGCGTTTGAAGACATGATGCGTAAAAAAATCGTAATGCCCGCGCACTTCCTGCGCGAGTCGGGCATGGAAGTAGGCAAAGCCTTTGGGCATTTTACCGACGCCGCCCAGCGGTTGGGTGTTTATACTACCCACGACTACATCAGTATTCTTCAGCAACTCCTCGACGAGTGGAAAATAGGCCAACTCACCGACCTTACTGACACCGCCGAAAAAGCCCAAGAATACCTCATGCGTCTGCCCGACCGTCTCATGCGCGTCGCAGACCGCGTCAAAACCCCTGAATTGGAATATCAGTTTAAGTGGATTGCTGTTTGAGAAGGCGGTTATAAATGAGCAGCGCGTTGGGAGGGTACGGATTACATTACTCCGCAAACAGCGTTTCAATGCTAATTTCAAATTCGGGAAGAACGGGAGCGGCAGAACAGATGTCGTTTTCGATGCAGATTTTTACATCACGGCGGGAGGTGTAAACGTGTACCTGTTTTTCTTCGGGAAATATCAGCCAAACGACTTTTGCGCCAAACTTGTAGTATTCACTAATTTTTGCTAATACTTTGTTGATATTATCGCTTTCTGAAATTACTTCAATCATAAATTCAGGAACAGGGTCACCGCCTTTGCTTGCTTCATCAAGTTGGGCTCTTGACAAAAAAGCAATATCGGGGCGACGCATTTGAATACCAGTGAGTTGTACGTCGTATTCGGCTACAAATGTGCCTAATTTCTTATAACCTTTTTGGAAAAATAACTCCAAAAGAATATCGTAAATCTTGATTTGCTTTTTGTTCATTCCTGTAAATTTAATCAATTCACCGTCGTTCCATTCATATTTGTAGCCGTCATTAGGCTCCCAAAGTTGGAACTCCGCCAAAGTGCGGGGCAAGGCTGAAATATTGCTGAGGACTTCCATACCGTAGGTTGATTTTTAACAAAAATAGGATTTTCAATCGAAATCACAAAAAAGGGTAGCCTGAACAAGGAAGGTAATTTTAGGGTCGTGCCAAACCCCACGAACTGAAAGAGCAATTCAAGGAGATTGTGGTGTAGTCATATAGGCAACTGTAACGTAAACGTTGTGCCTTCTTGCGTGCTTGAATTGACAGCGATGCTTCCTCGGTGCAGCCACACAATACGCTCCGTGAGTGATAACCCAATGCCGTGGCCTGCAATACGGGCCGAATTGGCAGCGCGCCTAAATGGCTTGAAGATATGCGGCAACTCATCGGCAGCGATGGGATTGCCCGTGTTTTGGAAAGTAATCTGTTGAAAAACTCCCTGTTTTTTGAAGGCTACGTTTACTGTATGATTGGGAGAGTACTTGCAGCCGTTTTCGGTCAAATTGAGCAACGCGATGCGCAGCAGGGCGTTGTTGCCTAGTACGGTGGTATCGGCAGTAGGCGGGGAATTAAGCAATACAGTATAGGAGGGGTGTGCTTTTAAAAGTTCGTTTTTGACTTCTTCAAAAATACGTTGGAGTGACACGGGGGCCAGCGCAACGGTGTTTTCTTCGACACTCACACTCGCCATCGTAAGCAGTCCGTTGGAAAGTTTGGTGAGGTTTTGAGTGTCTTCCAGTACCGATTCGAGGGTTTGTTTCCACTCGTCGGGGTCATCGTCCATGAGGGCTACTTGGATCTGGCCCCTGATGGCCGTGAGCGGTGTGCGGAGTTCGTGAGAAGCATTTGAGACAAAGGCTTTTTGGGTCAAGAAGGCTTCTTGGAGGCGGTCGAGCATTCGATTGAATCGCTGTGCCAACTGCCCGATTTCGTCTTGTTCTTGGGGAATTTCTACCCGCAAATCTAGCCGTGAGGCTGTGACTTCATCTACTTTACCGATGAGTTTTTTGATGGGTAACAACGCCCGCTCTGCATAGACCCAACCCACCAAAAACACCACCAACGTAGCTACAAACCACCCAATGCCCAAAACCCAGGCCAAATTTTCGATTTTTTGGAAGCCATACTTGT
>JALOLW010000353.1 GCA_025455795.1 Spirosomataceae bacterium | reverse complement strand
TGTCTCAACTCTTAGAAAACAGAAAATGAATGTTTTTCAGAATCTAATCAACATCTTCAACAATGAGGCTGTCGTTTTTGAACATGCCTAAGTTTTTACAATAATTCAAAATAATATTATCCTACTTTTTGGGATTTGGCGTAGCTTTTCAATCCCTGCAGCGGTGTGTAGTGGTCGCTTTTGCGGGGGTAGTAGCCCGTTCCGTCGTAAGGGCGTTTGTTGGGGCTGCACTTACATTCGTCGGAGCAAGCACCTTCCATTTTCCAACCGCAATCTTTGCACATTGGTACGTGGATATTACAGTCATTGTTGGCGCAATTGACCATGCGCTCGGAAGGCGTACCGCACACGTAGCACTTAGAAATCACGACGGGATTGACTTGGTTTACGTCGGTAGTGAGGCGATTGTCAAATACGTAACATTTGCCTTCAAAGTCCTCTCCGCCCGCCTCCAAACCGTATTTGATAATACCACCGTGGAGTTGATACACGTCTTCAAAACCCTGTGAAAGCAGGTACGCGCTGGCTTTTTCGCATTTGATGCCCCCCGTGCAGTAAGTTACTATTTTCTTGCCCGCGTTTTTGAGGTGTTCAATTTCGTGGATATGATCGGGCAGTTCGCGCAGGTTTTCCATGTCAAACGTGACGGCATTTTTGAACCGACCCACGCTATGCTCGTAGTTGGAACGCATGTCTATCATCACCACGTTGGGGTCGTTGTGGAGCATTTCTTGGAGCTGGGCGGGTTCGAGGTGTACGCCCGTGCGCTCAAGCGGATTGACGGGTAAGTCCGAATTGACAATCTCTTCTTTGAGGCGCACGTGGAGTTTTTGGAAAGCGTGCGTTTCGTGGGCTTCTACCTTAAAATCAATCGTGGCAAAACGGGGGTCGGTTTTGACCCAATCCATGTACGCTTCGCAGTCGGCTTCCAAGCCCGACACCGTGCCGTTGAGTCCTTCGGGCGCTACGATGATGCGCCCCAAGAGATTGTTTTCAACACAAAACTCGTGCTGCGCGTCGCGGTAAGCCACAGGGTCTTCGATGGGTACGTATTGGTAGTATAATAAGACGCGGTAAGGCTTCATAATGCTTGATTTTTTTGCAAAAGTACAAAATTCTGAAATGTCAAAAATTGATAAACGTCATGGTGTTTCAACAAATGCCAAAACCTACTATATTCGCGGCCTGAAATGAGGTTATCTGTTATTCGTTATTAGGTTGTAGTTTGCCAACTGTGAACTGTAAACTGCCAACTGTAAACTACCAACTGTAAACTGCTAATTATACCCCAATGCACATTGCTGTTACTGGAAACATCGGCGCGGGCAAGACCACTTTGGCCCGCAAATTGTCAGAACATTACAAATGGGAAGTGTTGTACGAAGCCGTAGATGGCAATCCCTACTTGGCTGATTTTTACGAAGATATGTCACGGTGGGCGTTCAATCTTCAAATCTTTTTTCTGAACAGTCGCTTTGCGCAAGCGCAGAAGATTCGGTCTATGCACTACCAAACGGTCATTCAAGACCGCACTATTTACGAAGATGCCTTTATTTTTGCCAAAAACTTGGCCGAATCGGGCAACATGGAGCCGCGCGACTATGAAAACTATTTGATGCTTTACAAAACCATTACCAACACCGTTCAAGCCCCAGACATTATCATTTACTTAAAAGCAGATTTGCCCAAACTCCGCCGCCAAATTCAAAAACGCGGGCGGGAGTTTGAGCAAAACATCAGCGACGAATATCTTCTGAATCTCAATAAACACTACGAAGACTTTGCCCATCAATACCTCGATGGCACACTGCTTACGATTGAAGTAGATGAGCTTGATTTTGAGGCCAATCCCGAAGATTTTCAGTACATTGTGTCACGGGTCAATGAGGTATTGGGGTATCGGTAAGGTAGTCAGTAAAATACCTTAAGAATCGCTTCTGACCGAACTGGCACCCGAGGTGTTGGAGCGTACCGACGCCCCGCCACGATAGCGTACGCTGCTGGCTCCGCTTGCTTCGGCATCGAGTTTACCCGTCACATTGACGCCCATACTGCTCGCACCCGATACGTCGAGGATGGCCTCTTTGACCGTAAAATCGTACGCTTTGATGGAAGACGCGCCCGACACTTCCCCCTCAATACGTCTGGCCGCGCCTTTCATGCGGATGGTACAGGCACCCGATACGTCCATCACGATGCGGTCGGCTTTGAGGTCAAGGTCGGCAGAAGAAGCCCCCGAAAAGTCTAAGTCCAGCGCGCCGAGGTCGTTGAATCCTGAGATTTTGGAAGAAGATGCCCCCGAAAAATCAATCGCTTTGACCGTTGGCATAGAAATGGTGACTTTGACGGTTTTGCGGTTGTTGCTCCAGCCCCAATCTTTATAGCCGATGCGGAGTTTACCATTGGCAACGGCGTGTTCGAGGTCGTCTAAGTCTTTCTTGCGTCCTTCCAACGACACCGCAAAGTTGCCTTTAGTGACCGTAATCTGAAACGCGCTGCCCATCGAGAGGCGGTCAAAATCTCTGACGTTGAGGGTACGAGTGATACGGTCGTCGCTTTGGGCGTGAGCAGCAACGCCAAGAATCATCAACAAGGCACTCAAAAGTGCGAAACGGGAAAAAATGGCTGTTTTCATTGAAGTAAGTTTGGTTTTTGCAAATAAGATGCCGCAACTTCGGCCAACGTTGCACCAACAGGCAGAAATATTTCTAAGTAGATAGCAGTCCATTTGCTAACTCTGCGTAAAGTATTTTTTAAGGCGTTCTTCGGCCTCAGAAGCGGCTATATTGCTGAGGAGTTTGCCTTCGAGTGCAAGCGAAATACGTCCCGTTTCCTCGGATACTACCAGCACTGCCGCATCTGTCACTTCGCTCATGCCCAAGGCCGCGCGGTGACGAAAGCCAATATTGCCGTAGTCGTCACTGTCAGAGACGGGCAAAATACAGCGGGCAGCTTTGATGCGCCCGTTGGCCAAAATCGCCCCGCCGTCGTTCATCGGACTATACTGATTGAAGAGCGACAAAAGCAGGCGTTTGGAGGGCAGGGCGTCAATTTCCTCCCCCGTGAGGATGTACTTGTCAAGTTCGTCGTTTTTCTTGATAACCAGCAGCCCCCCCGTAAATTCTGACGCCATGGTACGCACAGTTTCTATCACCGATTTGAGTTCGCCAACGTTGTTGTTGGCACTTTGGGTGTTAAAAAACCGCCCCAAGAGGCGATTATTGGCAAAGGCTGTGGATTTGCCAACGAAGAGCAAAAAGCGGCGAATTTCTTGTTGGAAAATCACCAGCAACGCCACGGCACCTACCCCCATGAAATACTCCAAGATTTTGGTGAGTAGCTCCAAGCCAATGGCTTTGACTATCAGGTAAAAAAGGTAAATCAACAAATACCCCAAAAACACCCTACTGGCCAAACTTCCTCGCACCAAAAAGTAAATTTGATAAAGCAAAAAAGCCACCAAAGCCACGTCCAAGATGTCCACCCATTCGACAGTCAGAAATCCGATTTGAAACAAAAACATAGTCGGTTATTGGTTAGGATTGACTTCTTTTTTGGCGTTGAAATACCCTCTTACCACCGTGATGGTCGTAATCGCCAAAAAGAAGAAAATAATATAATGTACATAATCAATAATCCACGGGAACTGCTGTCCGAAATAATAACCGCCCCCCGTAAGTCCAAAAATCCACAGAAACGCCCCCAATACATTGTAAACCAAAAAGCCCACCCACGGCATTTTGACCAAACCCGCCAAAATAGGCGCGAAAGTACGGACAACGGGCAAAAAGCGACTAATGACGAGGGTACGACTGCCGTATTTGTCAAAATATTTTCGGGTGGTTTCGATGTGTTGTTTCTTGAAAAACAACGAATCGGGGCGGTTTTGGATGCGGTCGCCAAAGTAACGACCCGTCAAATAGCCCGTCAGAGAACCCAAAATCGCCGCAATAAAAAGACAGGTAAGAAGCAGCAATATAGGCACATTGAGGATGTTCAAAGCACAAAACACCCCCGCCAAAAACACGAGATAGTCGCCCGGAAGAAAAAAGGCGAAGAAAAGCCCATTTTCGGCAAAAATAATCAGGGTCACGAGGACCAATCCACCCGTGCGAATGATTTCTTCGGAGTTGAGCAAATATTGAAAAAAGTCAATAACAGCGTCCATTGTGTGTGGTTTTGTTCTTTGAATCCCCAAAACTACAAAAATAGGCAGAAATGTAGCGATTGATGGTTAGTTATTCGTCATTAAAAATCTCGCTGTTTCCTTCACCGCCCTATTTATTCGCTTCGCCTCCGCGTATTTACGCTTCGCCCGAATTGGGCCAACGGGGTCGCGTTTTTTCAGTGAGTTTTGTGTCGAAATCAAAACACAAACTATCATGGAAAATTTACTCAGCCTTCAAAACAGCCTAAAAAACAGTATGAGAACGCGGATGACACAGGTTTTATCCTCAATTCCCAAAAATCCGCATTCCTTCTTTTTTCGTTCTCTGACAATTTTTGTGGTACGTATATTCAACCTCACCCTAAATCCCTCTCCTGTCAGGAGAGGGACTATGTATTGCCCCCTTCTCCT
>JALOLW010000027.1 GCA_025455795.1 Spirosomataceae bacterium | reverse complement strand
GGCGAATTTTAGCTTCAATCTCGACATCCGAGGCAAGCGCGGCGAAGAAGCCATGATTGACTTGGACGATTTTATGAACAACGCCATCATGCTCGGCTACGACGAACTGCGCGTTGTTCACGGCAAAGGCGACGGTATCTTGCGCCAACTCGTCCGCAATCACCTCAAAACCTTCAAACAAGTGGGCAAAATGACCGACGAACACCCCGACCGTGGCGGCGCAGGTGTCACGATTGTGAAGATGAAGTAAGGTTTTGTTCAAACCGTCAGCTCCATCTGAATATCAGCGCGTTCGTAGGGCGAGGGGCGGTTGCCTACTTTGACAAATCCCAGTTTGTGGTACAGATTGATGGCGGGGGCGAGGACAGTGTTGCTCTCTAAAAACAGCTTGCGCGCACCCAATGCTTTGGCTTTGTGGATGACAGCTTGCCCCAACAGCCACCCAATACTCTTGCCCTGCGCCTTGGGCGACACGGCCATTTTGGCCAGCTCATAGTCGTAATCAGGGTCATTCATTTTGATAAGCGCGCATACGCCCACGGGTTCGCCTTGATGCAAAGCCACAAAAATGTGGCCGCCTTGGTCGAGAATGTAGCCTTGTGGGTTGTCCAATGAGCGGTAATCGGGTTCTTCCATTTTGAAATACTGCGAAATCCATTCCTCGTTCAAATCTCGAAACGCTTTTTGGTACTGCGGTTCGTAAGCCACTATTTGCACTTCTTGACTTTCGCGGCGTTTGCGGTGCTCTTGAGTGCGCCTAAAAAGCGATTTGTGTTGGAGCAAAAACTCCCATTCGCCAATGGCCCGCCAAAGGTCATGGTTAGACTGGGCGTTGATTTCTTCGATGGCGCTGCCTACGTCGGTGTATTGACTTTCGATTTTCAACGCTGTTTCTTTCCCTTTTTCTGACAGCCTGATGAGGTTTTTGCGTCCGTCGGCTTCGTCTTTGCGTTCTTGAATAAAATCAGCAGCGGCCATTTGTTTGAGCGTTTTGATGACGGCAGGGTGCGACTGTCCCACTTCCTCAGCCAGCGCAGTAATGCTTTTTTCTTGGCCTTTAGAAAGGGCATAAAACACTGGAAACCAGTGTGTTTCGAGGGCTACGTCGTAGAGTTTATAAATCTCGCGGGCGTTTTCGGTGATCAGTTCACTCAGCATCCGCAAACGGCTCCCAATAGCGATGGGGCCAATGTCATTGTAGAAATTCATGTTTTGTAAATGGTTTAGTAACTGGTTACGTAAATAAATGCCATTGCTGATAAAAAAACAAAACCTGTGGTAGGTTTTAAAAAAAATGCGTTTTCATCGCCTCAACGCGACAAAAATCGTGACACTCATTTCGTCAGAATTCTGTTACCTTTGCACTCTATTTTTCAAATATCCCAAGTATCCATGACCAACTATCTGAGTGGCCTCAACGAACCCCAAGCGCAGGCTGTCACGCACGGCGAAGGCCCGCTGATGATTATTGCCGGGGCGGGTTCGGGCAAGACCCGCGTGCTTACCTACAGGATTGCGTACCTTATCGAAAACGGCGTGGACCCGTTTCGGATTTTGTCACTGACGTTTACCAACAAGGCCGCTGGCGAAATGCGCGACCGCATCGAGAAAGTCATAGGCTACGAAGCCCGGAATATATGGATGGGAACTTTTCACGCGGTCTTTGCCAAAATACTCCGCATCGAAGCGCGATTTTTGGGCTACACTTCCGACTTTTCTATCTACGATACCGACGACTCCAAATCGCTCATCAAAAGCATTGTCAAAGAACTCAATCTCGACGATAAAACCTATAAACCTAACGTGGTCTTCAATCGGATTTCAGGGGCAAAAAACAACCTCATTTCCGCCGATGATTACCTCGCCAACCCGTTGTTTCTGGCCGACGATGCCGCTGCCAAAATGCCCGACATCGGGCGGCTCTACAAAGCCTATTCGACGCGCTGCTTTCAGGCCAACGCCATGGATTTCGACGACTTGTTGTTCAATACCAACGTCCTTTTTCGTGATTTTCCTGAGATTTTGGAAAAATACCAACGCAAATTTCAGTACGTGTTGGTGGATGAGTTTCAGGATACCAACGTGGCACAGTACCTGATCACGAAGAAGTTGGCCATGGTACACCGCAACATCGCCGTTGTGGGCGACGACGCCCAAAGTATCTACGCTTTTCGCGGGGCCAACATCCAAAATATCCTCAATTTTGAGAAAGATTTCCCCAATGTGCGCGTGGTGAAGTTGGAACAAAACTACCGTTCTACCCAAACCATTGTCAATGCCGCCAATTCGATCATTGTGCGAAACAAGGCGCAGTTGAAGAAAAACGTATTTACCGAAAACGAAGAAGGGCCGCTGATTGAAGTCGTCAAGGCGGGTTCTGACAACGAAGAAGGGCGACTCATTGCCACGGCGATTTTTGAAGAAAAAGTCAATAACAGCTTGCGCAACACCGATTTTGCGGTGCTGTACCGCACCAATGCTCAGTCGCGCTCGTTTGAAGAAGCTCTCCGCCGACTCAACATCAAGTACCGTATCGTAGGCGGGTTGTCGTTTTATCAACGCCGTGAAATCAAGGACTTGCTGGCGTACTTGCGGTTTGTGGTCAATCAAAACGACGAGGAAGCCTTCAAGCGCATCATCAATTTGCCCAAACGTGGCATAGGTGACACTACCGTGGCCAAAATCGCCGTCACTGCCGCCGAAAACAGCCTACCGATTTGGGAAGTGGTATCGGACATTAACAAGTACCTATCAGGCCGTGCTTCTACGCCAATCGAAGGTTTTGCGACGCTCATCAAGAGTTTCAAACTACTTATCGAACAGGGCAAAAACGCCTACGATGTGGCCGCGCACGTGGCCAAAGCGTCGGGGATTTTGAAAGAACTGTACGAAGACAAAACCGTAGAAGGACTTAGTCGCTACGAAAACGTGCAGGAACTCTTGAACGCCATCAAAGAATTTACCGATAACCCCGACAACGAAGACAAAAGTATCAGCGCGTTTTTGCAGACGGTCAGTCTCCTCACCAACGCCGACGAAGCCGACGACGACGGCGATACCGACCGCGTGACACTCATGACGATTCACGGGGCGAAGGGCTTGGAATTTAAGAACGTCTATGTGGTAGGACTCGAAGAAGGGCTTTTTCCGAGTCAAATGATGCTCGAAAAGCGCGAAGATTTGGAAGAAGAACGGCGGCTTTTTTACGTGGCTATCACCCGCGCCGAGAAAAAACTCACTTTCTCCTACGCCGAAAGCCGCTACAATTGGGGGCGTCTCAATATGTGCGAACCGAGTCGGTTTTTGTACGAAGTGGACCAGCGGTATTTGGCTACGTCCAAAGGCCGCCGCGCGGGAGGTTTTGACGACTACCGCAACAACGCCGAGCCGTCACCGATGAATTTTATTCGGAAAGCGGGGGGGAGTTCACAGTTAGCAGTAGGCAGTAGGCAGACAGCAGTAGGCAGTCCACAGTCCACAGCAGGCAGTTCAAAGTCGGGTGTTGGTCATCTCCCCAACAGTAAACCTTCAACTATAAACTCCCAACCTCAAAATTTGAACACAGAACCCTTTGTGCCGAGCGATACTTCGTCGTTGGCGGTGGGGCAGCGGGTGGAGCATCCGAAGTTTGGATTGGGCAAAGTGACCAAAATGGACGTAAACGGCACCGACCGCAAAGCCGTGATTCAGTTTGACATTGTGGGCGAAAAGACGCTGCTACTGAGCTTCGCTAAACTGAGGATTTTGGAGTAAATAGTGCAAGTCAAAAATATCATTTCTGGTAAAACTTACGCCAAAAGCCCTTTGACTAAATGCCCGTGGACATCGGTGAGGCGATAGCGACGACCTTGAAACTTGTACGTAAGTCGCTCGTGGTCAACGCCCAATAAGTGCAGCATGGTGGCGTGGAAGTCGTGTACGTGAACGGGGTCGCGCAGGATGTTGTAGCTAAAATCGTCGGTTTCGCCGTAGCTGCTCCCCGCCTTGACACCTGCACCTGCCATCCACATCGTAAAACAGCGCGGGTGGTGGTCGCGGCCATAGTTGTCAGCCGTAAGTTTGCCCTGAGAGTAAACCGTTCGGCCAAATTCCCCTCCCCAAATCACCAACGTATCGTCGAGCAGACCACGTCGTTTGAGGTCAATAATCAAGGCTGCCGTAGCTTGGTCGGTTTGTTGGCATTGACGCGCAATGCCCTGGGGAAGGCCGCCGTGCTGGTCCCAACCTTGGTGATAAAGTTGTACAAATTTCACATCTTTCTCCAGCAACTTCCTCGCCAACAGGCAATTGGCGGCATACGTACCCGCGTCGCGGCTATCAGGGCCGTAGAGGTCAAACACCTCGTCGGGTTCTTTGGCTACGTCAAGTACGTCTGGTACGGACGTTTGCATTCGATAGGCCATTTCGTACTGGGCAATGCGCGCCTCTACTTCAGGGTCGCCGTAGGGGTCGTTTTGAAGGCGGTTGAGTTGGGTAAGGTAGTCGAGCATCTCTTTGCGGTCTTGCCCGTCGTAGCCTTCGGGATTGTTGAGAAACAACACGGGGTCTTTGCCCGACCGAAACTGCACGCCCTGATGCTCGCTTGGCAAGAAGCCGTTACCCCAAAGCCGCGCGTAGAGAGGCTGGTCTTTGGGGGCGTTTTTGGACACCAAAACGATGAAAGTAGGCAGGTTTTGGTTGTCAGTACCAAGACCATAGCTCACCCAAGCCCCAATCGAAGGACGGCCTGGGAGTTGGTTGCCCGTTTGAAAAAACGTAATGGCGGGGTCGTGGTTGATGGCCTCCGAGTGAATGGACTTGACGATACACAGCTCATCTACCACTTTTGCCGTATAAGGCAGTAGTTCACTCACCCACGTTTGGTTTTTGCCGTGAGGATTGAACTTATAAATCGAAGGCACCATCGGTAGCGCACTCTGGCTCGCGCTCATGCCCGTGAGGCGTTGGCCTTTCCGCACTGAGTCGGGTAGATTTTGACCTGCCAACTCGTAGAGTTTGGGTTTGTAGTCCCAAGTTTCAAACTGCGACGGCCCCCCGCTCATAAACAAATACACCACTCGTTTGGCTTTGGGGGCAATGTGCGGCAAGGCGCGGAGAACTTCTTCTTCGAGGCTTTCGGTAGAGGCCGCTTTTTGAGGAGAAGCCCCCAACAGGTGTTTTGCCCCCAACAGTGTCCCCAATGCCGCCGCGCCCAATCCCAACGAGGTTTTGGTCAAAAACTGTCGTCGGTCCAGTTGACGGTGTAGTTTTTCAAAATCGGCGTTATGCAGTCGAAAAGGGTTCATTTTTATCGGAAAAGTTGCCCCCACTCGTCGGGGATGTCGTTGGACTTGTCAAAACCATTGACCCATTCAATAAACAGCACTCGAAACTCCTCGATGGCGTCGCGGAGGACTTGCAGGTACTGTGTTTCTTTAAAACCAAACATTTTCAAGCCCGATGTTTGCGTCAAAAGGCTACGCGCGTGGATTTTGATGAGAACGGCGTTTTCCATGCGTAGGGTGTACAAGTCGCCCCCTTCGGCTCCCGCGAGTTTGGTGTTGATAATCATGGCATCTTCGAGCATGATATGCCGATAGTGGCTGATGTACGACTCTTCGTTGTCGTCAATGAGCTCTACCAACGAGTCCACAATGTCCAGAATTTCGCGGGCTTTCTTAAATATTGGCAGTTTTTTGCGGCGATTGCGGTCTTTTTCAGACTTCTTCTGCGCATCTTCGTCGTCGTAGTCGTCGTTGAAATCAAACTCAAACTCGTTGTCATCGTCGTCGTCAAACATAATCGTGCGTGGAATGGTTTTACTTTCAAAAGTAAGCAAAATTTCCCTAAAATCTCATCACAATTTATCCATGAAACTCCTCGCTTTGTACTTCCTGACAGCTGTTGCCTTTTTTGCCATTGACATGGTATGGATTGGCGGATTGGCCAAAGATTTTTACCGCAATCAAATTGGTTTTTTGATGGGCAAAGTCAATTGGCTCGCAGCGGGCATTTTTTATAGCCTTTACATCGCGGGGATATTGTACTTCGCCGTTTTTCCTCAGCTCAAAACAGGCACTTGGCAGACTTTCCTGCTCAACGGGGCTTTGCTGGGGCTACTTTGTTATGCCACTTACGACCTCACCAACATGGCCACGCTCAAAAACTGGCCGTGGCGCATGGTGTGGATTGATTTGATATGGGGCATGGTTCTCACAGGCAGTACGGCTGTGGCATCAGGCCTCATCGCCCAGAAGTGGCTACACCTTTGACGCGGGCTTTTGAGCGATGTAAATTTTCTCCGTGGGAGTAACTCCAAATCGCTTATAATCAATCCGTTGGACATAATTGTCGTCTTCGACCAAAAAGCCCTGAGCGCGCAGTCGGTCGGCGTAGTCAGCCCCGTAGTACCAGCGTTGGTCATGGCCGTGGTAGAGTTTCTTTTTTTCTTCTGCACTCAGAGTAGCATCAGAAAAAGTATGCGGTTGTTGGAGATTGATAGGGTCGTGAAAAATGGCATAACCGCCCGGTTTTAAGACCCTCAACACTTCGCGCATGGCCTTGGTATCGTCGGGGACCATCACCAAAATCCCAATCGCAATCACGACATCAAACGACGCATCCGAAAACTGAATATCATCAATGGACATGACATAGTCGGGGCGAATGGTGATACTGTCGGTAAACGAAGTCATGTAGTCGGCGGTGACATATTCGATGTCAGGGCAGGCTTTGATGCTCGGAATCAGGCAAATATCGGGTGCAAAATGCAGTACTTTTTTGCGTGGAGGCGCATAAAAACCAAGGCGGTCGCGCAGCGAAAGATAGATATAGCGATGTCGTTCCAACGACTTACAAGTAGGGCAGTACGCACTTTTACGGTAGCGGAAAGGCATAAAATCTTTGTACGTGCTGCCACAAATCGGACATTCTACCGCGCTTCCCAGGCGATACGGCACACTACGAAGCTGCAATCTTAAATTGCGAACGGGTTGTAGAACGGTTTCTCCTAAAAGTTTTTTAAGGGTTTGTTTCATTGGTTAGGTAAATATTTGCTGGCTACTGTGCTACAAATGAGCAACTTTCTTAGTTTTTCAACACCAAGTACACCCCACCCGCAATGAGTGCCATCCCTACAACTCGCCACGTATTGATGCTGTGAACAGGAAACCCCACCCATCCGTAGTGGTCTATCAAAATCGTAGCGAGCATCTGCCCCGCTATGATGAGACAGACCATGTTGGCCGAGCCTAAATCTCTGACAACCAGCACCACTACCAACACATAAAACGCCCCCAAAACCCCACCTGTCCACTTCCACCAACTGATTTGTCCGAGGGTATTGAGCGTAGGCGCGGGGTTTTTGTCAAATACAAGATAGCAAAGGCTGATACCTACCAAGCCCGTAATAAACGAAATCACCGACGCTAAAAGGGGACTTTGGACGCTGATACGAAGTTGAGAATTAACGCCCGATTGGATGATATTGGTGACCCCAATCAAGAACGCTAACAGCAAGAAAAGATAATTCATAACAACCAAAAGTTGAGATAAAAAAAGCCGACATTTGGGCGTCGGCTTGGTGTTTTTTTGAGAAGCATTGAAGCTACAATTCTTTGTGAAGCTCGTTGTGGTAGCTCGCAAATCCCCCACCGATGATGAGAATACCCAAGATAGCCGTCAATAAGTCACCAAAGGCGAACAACAAAACGACGATAAGAATAAAGAAGGCGACAAACCAACCCCAGTGCAATTCTTGTTCTTTATGTGCTTCCATTACAATTGATTTTTTGTGTTTCGGAAAAATGACGCCGCAATTTACGGAGAAATCTTTAAACTCCAACGTTAAGTTGTTGTGTCAATACGTCCTCCCAACGCTGATAAATCTCCTGATACGCTGCCGCAACCGACGGGATAGGCTCTACGATTGCCAGCCGCGTCAATCCTTCAAAAGCTGTTTTGAAATCATAAACGCCTACGCCAATCCCTGCCGCACGTGCTGCGCCTTGGGCACCGTCGGTGTCGTATAATTCAATGGTAGCCCCCGTCGTATTGGCAAAAGCCTCTCTAAACAGCGGGCTCAAAAACATATTGGCGTGCCCTGCCCTGACGGTTTGGGTCTGAACGCCCATCTGTTGCATCACTTTCATCCCGTAGTGAAGCGCAAAAACGATACCTTCCTGCGCTGCTCTAAACACGTGTGCTGCCGTGTGGATGTTGAAGTTGAGGTGAGAAAGATTACCGCCCAACATTCGGTTTTGCAGTACGCGCTCAGCCCCGTTGCCAAACGGCAGCATCGTCAGTCCGTCGGCACCGATTGGTGTGGTAGCTGCTTGTTGGTTCATGGTTTCGTAGCTGATGCCACCCGCGAGTCGGCGCGTCCAACTGTTCAAAATCCCCGTACCATTGATGCAAAGCAGTACCCCGTTGCGCTGATTGTCAGGGCTGCTATTGACATGGACAAAACTATTGACCCGCGACTGCGGGTCTGAGGTAGGCTGGGCGTTGATGCCATACACTACCCCCGAAGTACCTGCCGTCGTGGCTACTTCGCCGGGGTTCAAGACGTTGAGAGAGAAGGCATTGTTGGGCTGGTCGCCTGCGCGGTAGGCCACGGGCGTACCTGCGTGCAAGCCCAATGTTTCGGCAGCCGATGCTGAGAGAACAGCTTGCAGCGCAAAAGTCGGTACAATGGGCGGTATCATGCTCGCGTCAATACCGTACAAATCCAGCAGTGGTTGGGCAATTTGTTGGTTTTTAAAATCCCAAAAAATACCCTCCGAAAGCCCAGAAACGGTGGTTTGGGGCAAGCCTGTCATGCGCATAGCGATGTAGTCGCCGGGGAGCATGAGGTATTTGATTTGTGCAAAAACGGCGGGTTCGTTGTCTTTGACCCATTTGAGTTTGGAAGCCGTAAAATTACCGGGAGAGTTGAGCAAATGCCCCAAACTGTAAGCGTGTCCGAGCTGCTCAAAAGCCTGATGTCCAATCTCCACGGCTCTGCTATCGCACCAAATGATAGAAGGCCGCAGAGCGTTCAAATCTTTGTCCACCACCACGAGACCGTGCATTTGGTACGATATACCAATGCCCGCCACCAGCGACGCATCAAACGCAAACTTGGCTTTAAGCTTGTGGGTAGCACGGATGATTTCTGCCCACCAGCCCTCAGGCTCTTGCTCGGCCCAACCTGCTTGGTGGGCGAGCATACTCATTTCTTGGTCGGGAGAAGTGGCCGACGCCAACGCCTTGCCCGATTGAATGTCCAACAACACGACCTTGACAGACGAACTCCCCAGGTCGTACCCTAACAAATATTTCATTGACAAAAAGTGGATTTTTTGTTTCTATAAGGCGAAATTTTTAAGATGCTACTCTTTCGCCAATGTACCGCAGGCCATCGAGGGTGAGGCTGCGATTGACCTCCACAAACTCCCCGTGGAGGGTATCAATGATGGAAGAAAGGCCGCCCGTGGCGAGCGCGATGCAGTCGCCGTCTAATTCCCGACGAATGCGCGTAATCATGCCCCGTACCAAGCTCTCGTAACCCAACAAAATGCCCGATTGGATGGCGTGAACGGTGTTTTTACCAATCGCAGATTCGGGAAGTTGGAGGGGTACTTCGGGGAGTTGGGCGGTGTTGGAAAACAAGGCTTTGACGGCTGTTTTGAGGCCCGGCGCGATGGCTACCCCCAAAATTTTGCCTTCTGCCGAAACGGTCGTGAATGTGAGTGCTGTACCAAAATCCACGATGACGGCATTGCGCCCGTATTTGACGTAAGCCGCCACGGCGTTGGCTATCAAATCGCTACCAATTTCGTGGGGGTGGTCTATTTCTACTTTGATGTCGGGAAAAACAGTAGGACTTACGATAATAGGAGCTTTGCCAAACAAGTCAGTAAGCATCGCGCGGAGCGTAGGCGTAAGAGCTGGTACCACACTACTCAAGACGACCGTTTGGAGGTCGTCAATCGCCAAATTGGCTTCCAAAAAGTGCAAGCGAAGTTTGCCTTCGTAGTGATGCGATGGCTCGTCGGGCAAGGAGCGCATCCTAAAAATATGCGACCACGACTCACCGTCCCATATTCCAAACACGGTGTCGGTGTTGCCAATATCAACGGCTAAAAGCATTCGGTTAGAATTTAGGGCAGGAGAGTTGCTTGTCTTTTTTGATACGCTTTTGGCGCGTAATCGGCTCCCACTCAAAAGTATAAGCCAACGAAATCTCGTGCGAGCCGCCACTCGGCAAGCCCAACGCGGAGATAGTCAAGTCGTAGCTATACCCAAAAGAGAATCGGTCTTGGCGGTAGCCCACGAGGGCGATGATGGACTCTCGGTTGGAGATATTGGGGGCGTATTTTTTGATGGGCAATCCTCGGTACCACAGTCCCAATACAATGGGTGAGTAAGTAAGGTACACCCCTAAGTCCAATTGGTCAAACTTTCCTTGAAACTTGTACATGATGGCGGGGGAAATGGTTTTTTCGCGGTCCCACTCGTCGCCCAAGCCCGTAAAACCGCCAAATGGAATCCTCAAACCCGCGTGGAAGCTGCCTTTGATGGGCAGGCGTGTGCCATCTGCAACTTGAAAAAAGCCCTGCTCGGGGCGGTTGATGTGGTGCGCCGACACCCCCGCCCAGTAGCGGTCGGAGTAGAGGAGCAAACCCGTCGCAAAACTCATGTAGCCCACGCGCGGCGTACCGTTGAGTGCCACAGGGTCGAGCGTGGGGTTGCCCGTAAAGCCACGGTTGGTGTATTGGTCAGGAAACGTCAGTGCTGACAAATCGGCGGTACGCATCGAATACGAGCCTTGCAAGCCCATCCGAATGGCCGTGTTTTCGGTCAAACGAAGCTGATACGCATACTGAGCGGCAATGTCCGTCGTGCGGAGGTTACCCGTTCCCTGACTATCATTCATCACCAAAAGCCCCACGCCACTATTGACATTAGCAAAATAATGGTCAATGCCAAACGACGTAGTGGTATAGTTGGCGGCCAATCCCGGCCATTGATTGCGGTAGTTGAGCGTGATACGCGGCGCCAAGTCGCCACCCGCAAAGGCAGGACTTAGGTAGAGGGGATTCGCATAAAACTGCGAAAACTGCGGGTCTTGGGCGTGTACCATGCTTACACACGCGCCCAACAACAACGTTGAAAAGAGTTTTTTGAATGTCATACCAGATGCTACCGCAAAGACTTTGCCAAAAATGTAGGTAATATTCCGAGAATTTAACGGAAAATCCAAAAAAATGTTATTCTGCCTGTCGCTAAACTTTATACGCAGGCTACCCAAACAACTTCCGCCAGCCCCAAAGCATGAGCAGCAGGAGTCCCGCAAAAATCAGGAGTACGTACTCAAACCGCAAGTAAGAAAACACCATGATACGGGTGCGGTCCACGATCCACATGAGGGCAAGCGTGGCAAAAATCATGAGCACCAAGCCACTGAGTTTGCTAAACCCCGGAATGTAGTCAAACGAGGCGACATTGCGACGAATGAGCCACAGGGTCAGCAACATAGAGAAGAAAGGCAAAATCTGCGTATAGATATTGAAGTCAAAAATACTGCGTCGCTCAAACAAAAACAGATAAACGTTGAGGGCCATGCAAAATACCCCCGGCACACAGGCCAAGTAAATCAAAAACGAGTAGAAGTAGTTCCAAGGCGCGAGATGCCCCTCGTTTTTGCCAAGAAATCCCGCCAAAAAAGCCATCAACGGCACGACGCCCATATAAAACAGCACCCAATCGGGGCGCATACCTACTTGGTCGAAAAATTGTTGGAGAGTCATGGGAAGTGTACAGCGTATTGAGTAATGTGTATTGAGATTGGAAGATAGAAACAAAATTGAGTAATGAATACATGGAGCCTGTACTCATTACTCAATACGAATTACGCACTACTATTTTTAGTTGAAAATATCTGTAATTCCACCACCCGCGTTCTTTTGCTCGGGGGTGAGTTTGTAATTGGGATTAGAAACGCGGTTGGGGTCGCTGACCTCAAACTCCCCGCCTTTGATTTGGTTGGCAAAAGTCTCCAAGCGGGCGTAGGCGCGCTCGTCATTGGGATTGAACTCCCGCACGATGCTGTCCAAATCGCGGATATTGGCCTGGGTACTGGCAATATCGTTGGCGATTTGCCCCGAAATCACCTCCAAAGCATAATCCAACTGCCAATCTTGGCTCTGACCCAGCACTTTGCGAGCGCGGGTAGTGGCGTTGTTGGCGGCGGCCATCGCCCGCGACTCCGTTTTGAGGAGGTTGATACTCGTCCCAAAGTCTTTGAGTTTTTCGTCAAAAGCATGGCCATAGACCACGAGTTTACGGTCGAGTTTGGCAAACACGTTGGCGCGTGAGCCAAAGGTATCCACAAGTCTTTTGTAGGTTTCAGCTTCTGACATCGCGCGGCTACCATCGCCGATGGCGGTGTTGAGTTTGGCTTCGAGAGCCACAAAATCATCGGTTTCGCGGGCCATGTCGCCGCCTTTCTCGACCATTTTATCCAATTTCACTTTCAAATCTTTGGCTTCTTCTTGGCAATATACTACCTTCTGACTGGCATCTTTGGCCAATTTTTCGGCTTTCACCGCCTCTTGCTTCATTTGTACTTTGCAGGCGTTGATTTCGGCTTTTACTTTTTCAAACTGCCCGCGCGAGTCTTTCATTTTTTCGAGTTGGTCTTCGAGTTCGGCAAATGGGTCCACTTTGATGAGCAACTTGTGCATCCAACGTACCATTCGACGAAACAACTTGAAAATAAAAGGCCACAACACAAAGCCCAAAATCACCCCGCCTACTACCACCATGGCTTCGAGCATTTTGGTAGCAAGAGCCACTACGCCTACGAGCATGGCCGTCAGGGCTGGCACGACGAGCGTAAAGAAGCCGTAAGCCACGACGACCATCAGGATAAGTCCCACAAACCAGGCGATTGATTTTTCGCCTTTTTTCCAGTTGGCCACGCTTTCGGGCAACACTTTCAGTTGGTTTTGGCTACCCTCCAAATGTTTCAAAATCGGCAAGTCTGAAAGTTTGGTAAGTGCTTGATTGTTTTCCATCTTGGTTAATGATTGTTAATGGTTAATTATGAGATTTGAAAGAATGTTCAAAAGTAGGAGGTTTTAAAAGCATGATTATCAGCGATTTTTACCGATGGTCGTGGGACTTTAAGGACTGCTGTTTTTAAGTAAGATTGGCAATACCCCCGAAAGATAAGCATTTCTCCAAACAATCTCCAAGCCGACGGTAGCGTTAATCGGTCGTAAGTTTTTATCAAACATTCTAATCAGCTACTAAAAACCATGAAAAAGTTATTGATTGCCTCTATTGTAATGGTAGCGTTTCAGGCAGAGGCGCAGTTCAACCGCAAATTGGTCTTTGTGGGAGTTCGTGCGGGAGCCAATTTTTCGCAGCTAAATACCAACGACCTCAACGTAGCACGTCCTGGCTCAGCAGTGACCGATTTTCTCAAAAACAACTCCAACTACCGCACAGGCTACGTGGTGGGTGCGTATGCACGCATAGGCAGGAAGCTGTATATCCAACCAGAGGTGTTGTTTTCTTCCAAAGGCGGTACGATAGAAATTCTCAAAAACGGAGCGTCACAACCCGTCAATGTGGACGTCAAGTTTAGTCAGATTGATATTCCAGTGATGATTGGTCTCAAAGTGGGCCCACTGCGCCTCAATGCGGGTCCGATGGCCTCTTTGAATGTGGCACAAGGCAACGCGCTGGGCGATGCCCTCAAAGTTTATACCACTCAAAATATCAACAAAACGATTGAACAAGCCACTTTTGGTTATCAAGCGGGTGTCGGGCTGAGTATTCGTTCTTTCAACATTGACTTGCGCCGCGAGGGAGGTTTTTCAAATATTTCTCAACTCAACCTGCAAAACAACGCCCAATTCAACTCCAAAGTATCGCTTTGGCAACTCACACTGGGGATGAATCTCTTCTAACAAAACAAGTCGCTCGGTCTCTGTTGCCGAGCGACTGTTTGTTCAATAAACCCACTAAATAAGTAGTATTGAGAAAACAGTATTGTGTATTGAGAATTAAATAACACACTCATTTTCAAGGTTTTACTTTTGTGTTTTTTATCTCAATACTATCAACTAAATACGCTGTACTACTTAGCTTGATTTCTTTATGATATGCTTCTCGTGTGTGCCAATGTACGCACCTCACGCGAGCGGCGGCGCGAAATCGCAATCTCGCGGCCATTTTTGAGGCGCACAGCGCGCTCACAGTCAGAAAAATCTTTCAAATAAGCCCAATTGATAATCGAAGATTTGTGAATACGCACAAACTTCGATTTGTCCAAAATATTTGCAAACCATTTGAGGGTTTTGGACGATAAATGACGCTTCCCGTCGCAAGTATAGAGGTAAGTATAATTGCCGCAACCTTCCAAACAGACCAATTGCTCGAAGGAGATTTCTATTTGACGATTGCCGTTGGTGATAATGACACAATACTGGAGGTCTATCTCAAGTATTGGTAATTGGGGTGAAACAAGTAGAGGTTGCGTATTCATAGTACCTGTCGGGATAAAAGGGTTTGAAAAGGAGAACAATGACAGGACAAACTTAATATAAAAAAAATAAGCTATAAAACAGGTAGAATTTTTAAATTATTATTAAGTATTTGATTTTCAACATATTACTCTATTTTTTAGTTTCAAAATCCCGTACTATTCCGTACAAAAACAGGTATTTTTACGTATATCAAAAAAGCCCTAATTCAAGTGCTGAATCAGGGCTTTTGAGTGTTCCGATACGTTGATAAAATTAGTCTTTCTTTTCCAACGAACTGGAAAGTTTGGCTTTGTTGGCCGCTTTGACAATCATGAAAATCACCCACATCGTAATCAAAAACTGAATAATTACATTCAGAAATTCTCCATACTTGATGGCTACTTCGGCGGCACCTGTGGCGACATCAGCTTCTTTGAGCACTACTTTGAGCGCGGCAAAATCTACGCCACCAATTGCCAAACCAATAATAGGATTGATGATGCTTTCCATAAACGAGGTGACTACCTTACCAAAGGCAGCCCCCACCAATACACCGATGGCCAAATCAAGGACGTTGCCCTGCGCGATGAAAGTTTTGAATTCTTTGAGCATAGTTAGGGGGGATTAAAGAGTGAAAAGATATGATGGTTAGAAAAGGGTACTATTACCAAGCGTACAGGAAGCCAACACCCATGGTTTGGGCAAATTGAAGTTTGTTGTCTGCCTGAGCATTAAATCTAATGGCAGAGATGCCGAAGTTAAAATTAAAATATTTGGCAAACTTGGCAGTTAATTGAGCATCTAAGCGGTTATCCAGTGTACCGAAGTTTTCACCATATGGAGCAAAGGCTTGATAACGCCATTTAAGATTGACATCTTTGGCAAGATCACGGTTGTAATCAGCCACAACTTGCACCAAACCTACTTCATTGCGGATGCCTTTATTTTTGCCATTTTCTACTGAGACACCGTAGTTGTTGGGAACGCTCCGAAAGAGATTATCGTCAGCAACAATAACTTGTCTCATAGACAAGGGCGCTATCTGAATACTGAAGTAAGAAACAGGCTTATACTCAAAACCAATAGCTTGTGTCAAATATGCAGGTGCAAAGAAATTGGAAAGTTTTGTGACTTTTTCTCTTCCATCAGCTGCTTTTTCATACTTAAATCCTTGAGCAATTTGTGATAGAAAATTAAGATTTGCGTAAAAATTCCATTTAGAATTTAAAGCACGACCATACTTGCTATCGAAGAAAAGACGGTCGGCATTTTTTCTCCAGTCATTTACATTAGTCCAAATAGTGCCATATTGGAACTGAAAATCATTCGTCCAGGTGTCTTTTGCTTTTTTATACTCTGCTTTGCTATTGAGGATAACACCTAAGGCAATAGAATTGACACCACCACCCACAAAATTGCTGCTGAATGCTCCTTGATTTAGATTAACCCCAAACTGTGATGCTTTCTTCCAGTAAGAAGTGTCTTTGGGGGCGGCAGCATCTTGGGCGTAGGCTTGAAGTACAGCAAGCAAAGTGATAATGTAAACGAAAAGCTGTTTTTTCATAATCAAATGCGATTTGGGTGTAATGAATTTAAACATACGTAGATCATAGATTGAATTGGATTATCCAAATATTTCAACTTTTTTGGTCTCTAACAAATGAAGCGGGAATACGGTTTTGGTGCTGCCCGTTTGGAGTGTGAGGGTGGTGCTGTCCAATGCTACTATTTGACCTTTTACGCCATCTATCTCAATCGT
>JALOLW010000352.1 GCA_025455795.1 Spirosomataceae bacterium | reverse complement strand
CACTTCGCCCTCGCCCACGTAGTACGAATTGTCGTGACCGGGGTTTTTCTCACCGTCGAGTTGCTGCGGGCCACCCGTGCTTTCCCAGCCGCCCGTCCAACCGCCTTTGTTGAAATCGTTCATCAGCGAGGCTTGTTGGTAAAGCGATTTTGTCACTTCGCCTTTTACCAAATTGTAATGCCACGAAAAGTGCATCGAAGGATAAAACGAGCCATAATCGGTGAGAGCCTCGGCGATACCCTCCATGTCCACGCTGTACCACGCAAACGGGTGAAAAACGGCCAATTCACCCCCACCACGGTAGGGTGCATTGGGGTCAAAGGCGTTGAATTGCGCCGCCGACTCGCGGATGCGCCGCAGGTTGTGGGCTACCTTGAACCGATAAATATCTTTGACGTGGTTGTACTCACGCCCCGTGAGATTGCGCAAATTTTTAGCCACATCGTCCCAGTCAGTGAGTAGGCGATGCTCATTCAGAAAAAGTCCCGCGTGGTACTGATTCCACGCACGGTTGAGGTTTTCGACGGTTTGGTAGCGGTTTTTGAGCCATTCCAAAAACAGTTTTTCGCCTTTTTCACTCAGTTCTACACCCCGCCCACCGATTTCGGGGTCGAAGGCCACGCTCGTCACGCGCATGAACTTCTTGTCAGGACTGTTTTGAATGTATTGTTGGGTGTTTTCGATGCGTTTTTTCAAGAGTGATTTTTGATAATCCACCATTTTTGGATGCTGCAATACTTGTTCCACGGGCAGATTTTTGGCAATGCCGAGCTTGTCCAACAGCCCGTCGGTGATGGCCTCGTAGCCCCCCTCACCGTACCACCACGGCACAATACCCTCCTCCAACGCCACGAGGGCAATCTGCTCAATGCTCCACGTGGGCAACGGCATGATTTGCTTCAAAGCGTTGAAACCCAATCGCTTCATCGTCCGAAAATGCTCGCGCATCTCGCGCTCGCCCTCGTGCGGGGCTTGCACATACACCACGCCCGCGGGCATGGGCGCGAGTTTCCGAAACTTCTGCTGCATCGGAGAGTCGTGCAGGGAGTCATACAAGCGCGTGAGGTACGGGTCATTGGATTGGGCAAAAGACAGCAGGGCGAATGTTGAAACGAAGAGTGTGAAAATGAGGGGTTTGAAGGATTTCATCGGGGAAATTATTTTAGATTTTTAATCGCATACAGCGTTCCACCCACGGGCGGCGTGTTGCTGTGAATGAATACTTTGGAAGGTAAAAATTGGGAAACTACTTCATAAACTACGTTGGGTTGGGCTGCGCCCATTTTACGGTCATAGCCCGCCACTCCTTTGGAAATAGCTTCATTGTTCAAAAGCAAATTACCCGGCCCCGGCGGACGGTGTTTGTTAGCCGCCCCCACACCTATCGCATCCCAACTATGCCACACAGGGGTAGCGATGCGGCACTGCTCTACCAAATTGTGGCCGTCGTCTTCGTGGTGAAAATTGACATCTGTCTCAAAATCACAACGATAAACCACATTGTAGGCCGCACCTTTGTTCATCATGGCAAAATGCCGAATCCTACGCACTTTTTCGTTGTAAAACAAACAGTACCGCGACCCCCAACAACCATAATAACCACCGTGAAACGAGTCTTTTTTGACGTAGGCACGGTCTATGAAATTGTTGCGACAAGTGATGTGTTCGCACTCGCCCAGCCCCAAGGGATGCGCCCCTGCCCAAAGCAGGTTGCAGTTGTCCACCCACGCATTGCGACAACGGCGAAAAATAAGCAAATGCACAAACAATGTAGTATCGCGGGTTTCGTGTTCGTGAAAAACGCGGCGGTCCCAAGCGGCATTGAAGTCATTTTTATCGTAAGGCTCAAAATCCACGGCAGCGTACCGAATCGTCAGGTCTTCAAAACCCACCCGCTCGGCATCGTTTACTTCAATGGCCGTAAGTTGCTTACCGTCAGGAGCATACTTAAAAAACATTTTCTTCATCGTCACCTTCAATATCGTCTGATTTTTGTCCTCACCGCGCAGCACAACCCCTGATTTTAGGGAAATGGTTTGAGTGATAAGGTAATCGCCTTTGGTGAGGAGAATAACCCCTCCTCCCTCGGCAGCTACTTGGTCAATCGCCATTTGAAGGTTATCTTTTGGGCTGATTTTTTGTTTGACGGGCAACTTCCCACGCGGTGGAATCCCACCTTGTACCCCTGCTTTGGCCCATTCTTTCATGTTTGGGAAACGCACATCGTAGCGGCTTTCGTCAAATATCCAACCCGCGTCGCCGATTTGAGGTTGTTGGGATACACCGTGAAAGCTCGAAAATAAAACCCCAAAAAACAGGAATTGAATGAATTTATTGGGCATACATATTGGGGATAAAACAAAACTTCCCGAAAGCTTTAAACTTTCGGGAAGTTTTTGAAAATCAGTTTCTTACACTTGGATTCAAATCAGCCTCAATGGCAGGAATCGGCATCGCAAAATTGGCCGCGTTCCACGGCATCATTTGCCCCCCTTCGCGGTCGCCCGCAGGAATGGGCAGATTGAGGGCTTGTAGGTAATAAGTACGGTCTTCTTCAAACGCCAACTCCCGCATCCGCTCGGTGTGGATGTCATTTTCGGTCAAGTTGGCGGCAGTGATGGCCGTCAGTCCCGCCCGACGACGTACGAGGTTGAGGTCATCGGCAGCACCTGCGCGGTCACCATCGCGGAAGCGAATGATAGCGCGGGTGAGGTGGATTTCGGCCAAACGCATCATTGGCAAACTAAACAAATTGTTGTTTACACCCGCTGCGGTACGGTTCCACTTGTTGCACCAAACGAATGTCTGGGTGTAAGAGGTAAATTCGGGTCGAGGGTCAAAACCCGCAGGAATGGCCCGCCACAACTGCTGCAAACGCAGGTCTGGATTGCCCGTGATGGTAAAATTGGCCCCCGTCCCCAGCACCGATGGCGGGCGACCCGTCGGCAACGCCCCAATTGTAAAGGTACTGGGTGCCCAACCCGCAGCCGTCAAGAACGCATTGCTGGCCGAGATGGTGCGCCCACCGTTGATATTGTTGTTGCCACGCGCCTGAAAGCCCAAATAACTCCCCACGGGAGAAGATTTCCATTGCTGTTGGGCGGTATTAAACTGCACATATTGCCACACCACCTCGCGGCCACGCGCCCCAGAACCCGTTTTGTTCCACGCTTCGATGGGGGCTTCGGTCAGGTTAAAACGCCCCCCGCTGATGATAGCGTCGCATTGTTCTTTGGCTTTGGTAAAATTTTTCATCTGAAAATGAACCCTTGCCAACAAGAAACGAGCCGCGTCGCGTTGGGCGCGGTCTTGGTAATCAATCGGGTCGCGTTGGGCGTTGTAAGCCTCCGGCAAAAGCCGAACCGCCGTCTCCAAATCTTTCACAATCTGCTCATATACTTGCTGAACCGTAGCACGCGGCGGATTGGCAAAACCCTCTTTCGACGGCGTGATGTTCAAAATAATCGAAGGTGCAGCGTTGTTGGCACCGTAGGCAGGCGAGTGAATCCGCGCCAAAGTAAAATAAATCCACGCCCGCAAAAAGTGCGCTTCACCCACGATACGGTCCGTCCAAATGGGGCCGTACTGGTCTTTGAACGCACCGTTTTTTTCGACCCACCCAATCACTTCGTTGGCCAAAGCCGCACCCTGATACGCCCCCCGCCACATCCAAGCGTAGAGAGGAATGTCGTTGCGGGCATTGCGGCGGTTATAGACATCGTTTTGCCAGTCGTCGGTCACACCTGCGGTATGGAGCAAGCCCACGTCCGAAACAAGGGCTTCGTGTACCATTTGCAGGCCGTGAATCCCCCGAAAACCCTCATAGCTACTTACGCCGTAGTAAGCCCCTGAAATGAGGCGTTCCAAATCTACGGTGCTACCCCATACATCGGTGGCGATGTTGGATTGTTGACGAGCATTGTCAAAAAAATCTTCGCCGCAGGAAGTCAAACTTCCCACCAAGCTCAATGTCAGTATGTATTTGAGTATCTTTTTCATTTCGATTCAAAGTTTTTTTGTTTAAAACGTCACACTCACTCCTGCATTCCAAACGCGCACCTGTGGCAGCGGCAATCCACCCACAAAACCTTGATTGAGGTTGCGGTCTTGGTTGCCTCCCAACACCACCATTTCGGGGTCAAGTCCTGGGAATTTGGTCAATGTCCAAAGGTTCTGGCCGTTGGCATACACCCGTACATTTTGGAGTTTGAGTTTTTGGGTCACTACTTTGGGCAAATTATAGGCCACTTGGAGGGTACGTAAACGCAAGAAATCCCCACGGTGCAAAAATCTCGTGGTACGTGTACCAAGTACCTGTGGCGCAGGACGGCCCTGTGCGTCAAGGGCGTTGTCACGCATGTTCCACGTCAAGCGAGGATAAGTCGCGTTGGTATTTTGTTCGGTCCAGGTGTTGCCAATGACACTCGCCCTGATTTGATTGGTACCTGTCCGCACGTATGAGGTAGTTTCTTCGTGACCGTCATAGATGTAGTTGCCACCCTGAAAAGTAAACAAGGCCGAAAGCTCAATGTCAGTATGTATTTGAGTA
This sequence comes from Spirosomataceae bacterium, assembly GCA_025455795.1. Taxonomy (GTDB): domain Bacteria; phylum Bacteroidota; class Bacteroidia; order Cytophagales; family Spirosomataceae; genus Runella. Next base: position 51 of record JALOLW010000352.1, on the reverse strand, counting down.
TCTTTTTCATTTCGATTCAAAGTTTTTTTGTTTAAAACGTCACACTCACTC
>JALOLW010000351.1 GCA_025455795.1 Spirosomataceae bacterium | reverse complement strand
TTTTTTTAGTTGCCCCACGATAAATAACCGCATTTTTGAGGGGAGGGATGACTGGCTCAACGCACAAGCCCCTAATTTTTCTCGTGAACTAAAGCGATTCGCTTTATTATTTATAGCTATCTTTGTTCGGGTTGTTAGCTGAGTGGCTTTATAGTTTTGTCGTTACAATGCTAACCTAACAGCCGCGTTTTGCTTAAACTAATTCTCCGTTGCAATAAAGCCACTTCATAGCGTAAACTCAAACTGTAAACTCCAATGTGGCTTCCCATAGACCCCAACTCAGATTTTTCGATTCATAATCTCCCTTTTGGGATTTTTTCAACGCCCAATGCCCCCAAACGAGTCGGTGTTGCACTCGGTGATTGGGTGATAGATATGCCCGTTTTGACCGATTTGGGGGCTTTCAACGGCATTGACTTTGATAAAAACGTATTTCGACGCGATTTTCTCAACGATTTTATGGCGACGGGCAAAGCCGTGCGCGTGTCCGTGCGGCAGGTATTGCAACAAATCTTCGACGACCCGTGCAGCCCATTCAAAAACCACACATCAGCGTTTTTGGTGAAGCAGTCAGACGCGACACTTTCGATGCCCGTCAAAGTGGGCGATTATACCGATTTTTATTCGAGTGAGCAGCACGCCTTCAACGTCGGCGCGATGTTTCGGGGGGCAGAAAATGCCCTCATGCCCAATTGGAAGCATTTACCCGTGGGTTATCACGGGCGGGCGAGTTCGATTGTGGTATCGGGTACACCCTTTCACCGCCCCAAAGGGCAGCTTTGTCCCGACGAAACCCAACCGCCGTTTTTTGCGCCTACCAAACGCCTCGACATCGAACTCGAAATGGCAACAGTGATAGGCACGGGTAACGACCTCGGTGATCGCATTGACGTCAATCAGGCCGAAAACCACGTTTTTGGGTTTTTGTTGTTCAACGACTGGTCAGCCCGCGACATTCAGAGGTGGGAATACGTCCCGTTGGGGCCGTTTTTAGCCAAAAACTTCTTCTCGTCCGTTTCCCCCTGGGTCGTGACGACGGAGGCGTTGGCCTCGTTTCGCACCGATGCCCCCGCCCAATCGCCCGAAGTGCTGCCTTATCTCCAAGAAACTCATCGCCAAAATTTTGACGTAACACTCGAAGTATATTTAGAAAAATCGGAAACTGACAAAACGACTCCAACACCCCAACGTTCAGCCCCTTTTTTAGTTTCGCGTTCCAACTTCAAGCATCTGTACTGGACAGTGGCGCAGCAGATAGCCCATCACACCGTCAATGGTTGCAACCTCAACGTGGGCGATTTATTGGCTTCTGGCACAATTTCAGGCCCTACACCCGACAGCTACGGGTCGTTTTTGGAACTGACTTGGGGAGGCAAAAACCCGCTCACACTCCCCGACGGCACACACTATACTTTTGTTCAAGACTACGACACGATCATTATTCGGGGTTTTGCCGAAAAAGAAGGGAAACGAGTCGGGTTTGGAGAAGTTCGCACCACAGTTTTGCCCGCTAAGTAGCAACAAAGTTTACAACAATCAACATGTTATTTGCTCAGAAATCGGATATTTATTATATTAACTTTATATTTGTCTGATTTTTATAAAGTTAATTTTAGATATAGTGGAAAATAATGTTTGAAAGGCAACTTCTATTTAGCCAAAAGTCGAGTATGTTTTTGTTTGGTGCCAGAGGCACAGGCAAAACCCATCTGCTCCAACAACGCTTTCAGTCTATACAAAGCTGGTACATAGACCTGCTCAACCCTGACACAGCGCGACGTTATTTGCTTCGTCCGTCGCTGCTTATTGATGAGTTGGCGGCCAAAACTGTCACCCCAGAATGGATTATCATAGATGAAGTGCAAAAAGTACCCGCATTGCTTGATGTGGTTCATTTTCTGATTGAGCGTCAAAATCAAAAATTTGTATTGAGTGGTAGTAGTGCCCGTAAATTGCGCCGCAATGCTGCCAACTTGTTGGCAGGCAGGGCTTTTGTGTATCATTTGTTTCCTTTAACTGGTGCCGAGCTCGGCCCATCATTGCATGTTCAGGAGGCTTTGACTTGGGGTTCACTTCCGCGTGTGTATGCCTTAGAAGATGCCACCGACAAAGCCGAGTTTTTGAAGGCATATGCCAATACCTACATCAAAGAAGAGATTTTGGAAGAGCAATTGGTACGCAACCTGCTCCCATTTCATCGGTTTTTACCTATTGCAGCCCAAATGGACGGTAAAATTGTGAATTATGCCAGTTTGGCTCGAGAGAGTGGTACTACCATCCCCACTATTCAAAACTACTTTCAGATTTTGGAAGATACTTTGTTGGGCTTTATGCTTCCCACCTTTCATGAATCTATCAGAAAACGGCAGTTGGGTAGTCCCAAATTTTATTTTTTCGACAACGGCGTCAAACGTGCTTTGGCGGGCGATTTAACGGTAGAACTACGCCCGCAAACGTCGCAATATGGAATGGCTTTTGAGGGCTGGGTCATCAACGAAATTTACCGTCGCCAAAGCTATTTGCGAAAAGAATATCGGCTTTCTTATTTGCTCACGGCCTCTGATGTTGAGATTGATTTGATTGTAGAGCGACCTGGACAAACACGGGCTGTGATCGTAATCAAATCTACTACGCAGGTAACGGAATACGATGTCAAAAACTTGCGGACATTGGGTAAAGATATTCCCAACAGCTCTTTGTATTGCTTTTCTCAAGACCCCATTCCCAAGAAATTTGGCGATATTTTATGCTTACCTTGGCAAGAAGGCTTGACAGAGATTGGGCTCAAAGAATGAAAGGAATAAAACCTTCATTTTGATAAAGCTGATACCACTGTATTATTTATCAATGTCAACATTTCGAAAGAATTGATGATTGTCTTTACTCTTTGTCCAAAAATTTTGGATTTGATACTTTCATTCTACCTTTGTCTAAAATAGACCATTTTAGGCATCCGTGAGTTTTGACACATTCAATCTAAATCGCCAACTGCTCAACGCCGTGGCGGAGGCGGGCTACGAAGCCCCGACACCTATCCAAGAACAGGCCATTCCGTTGATTTTGCAGGGGCACGACGTGCTGGGTATCGCCCAAACGGGTACGGGCAAGACCGCTGCGTATTTGCTGCCACTCCTGATGCGCATCAAGTACGCGCAGGGGCAAAACGCCCGCGCTCTCATCCTCGCACCCACCCGCGAGTTGGTGATGCAAATCGCCGAGGCCGTGGCGGAGTTGGGTCGCTACACCGACTTGCGGCACGTGTCGCTTTACGGTGGATTGGGGCCCAAAACCCAAATCGAAAACCTCCAAAAAGGCGTGGACATCATCGTCGCTACGCCGGGGCGGTTTTTGGACTTGTACTTGCGCGGCGAAATCATCACCAAACAACTCCAAACGCTTATCCTTGACGAAGCCGACAAAATGATGGACATGGGCTTCATGCCCCAAATCAACCGCATTTTGGAGGTCATCCCCCGAAAGCGTCAGAATTTGCTCTTTTCGGCTACTTTTCCGCCCAAAGTGGAGCGATTGGCGGGTGATTTTCTCGAAGACCCCTTGCGCGTGGAAGTGACTCCCCAAGCCACTACCGCCGAAAAAGTCGAACAAGTCATTTATGAAGTGCCTAACTTCCGTACCAAAATCAACCTGCTTGAATACCTCCTGCAATCGTCGGAAGAAATGGCGCGGGTAATGGTTTTTGTGCGTTCCAAAGAAACGGCAGAGAATATTTATAAATTCTTGAAACGCAAGGTGTTGGGCGAAAACGACATCCGCGTGATTCATGCCAATAAGGGCCAAAATACGCGCATCAACGCCATGGAAACGTTCAAAGAAGGCAACGTGCGCGTGCTGGTCGCTACCGACGTAGCCGCCCGTGGTTTGGATGTGATACAGGTGAGTCACGTAGTCAATTTCGACGTGCCGCTGATTTATGAAGATTACGTGCATCGCATCGGGCGTACGGGGCGCGCCAACCACACGGGCCACGCCATGACGTTTGTGACGATAGCCGACGAGTATCACATCGCCAAAATCGAAAAAATTATCCGCATGACCGTGCCACGCGCAGCGATACCAGCGGCGGTGGAGCAGCCTGATACGCCTTTTGACGAACGCCAGGAAATGTTGCGCGAGATAGACAACCAACGCCGCCGTGAAGACCCTGATTTCAAGGGGGCTTTTCACGAAAAAAAGAACAAAAAAGCCATCAGTACAGCGTCCAAAAAAACGACTAAAAAAGCGGTTTCATCGCCAAAATCGCGTTCGGGGGCTTCAAAAGGCAGTTGGTCAAAAAATCGAAAAAAGTAGCCTGGTTTTTGCACAATAAAGCCTAAGATGGATACGTTTTCTGTGAGTTCTGTCAAAAAGTATCTATGAGGAAAATAAAGGTAATGGGATTTTGGCTGATAGGAACTTTGATTTCTATGGAGTCCGTGGCGCAAACGATGCAGTTTGTGACCAGTAGCCGTCCTGTTGATACCAGTACCCAAGCCTCCCAAGAACTTCACACGGTCAAAAACCCGCATCTGTTGCCGTTGTTTGGCGAAACAACCAAATCTTCCGAACAGATTGAGTTTGAAATTCAGTTTTTGAACGATTGCGACCAAAACTTCCCGTCGCGAAAGGAAGCG
>JALOLW010000350.1 GCA_025455795.1 Spirosomataceae bacterium | reverse complement strand
CGCCCAAACTCTCCTATTTTATTTCAACAGCTCAAACACCAACTTTCTGACCAAGAATTAATGGCCGTGGGGCAAGAAGTAAAAAAGTTATACCGCTGGGTGCCTTTTAGATTTGTTCGACCATTTTTTGAAATGGAAACACGCGGAGTTTTAGACCAAAATGTAAACGCGGCTATCGTTCATTTATGCAATGACTTTTTTCAAACCGAGCCGCAACGAGTTATTTATAAATTTATTGATAATGAGGTCATTGAGTTAAATTCTATTTGGGTAGATTATTTCCAAAAACATCAAGTTATTCTTCGCGGATTCATTCATTGGCATTTGATTCGTTTTGTGCAACGAAACAATCCCAACGTGATTGGACTTTCAGAAAAACTCCAAAAACCTACCCACAGAGACCTAAAACTTGCCAACAAATTTTGGCGAGACTTTCTGCAAGCAAAACCTCACCTGACCTGCATTTACTCTGGTCAGGTCATCGCCAGTGAGAATTTTAGTTTAGACCACTTTTTACCGTGGTCGTATGTAGCGCACGACCAACTCTGGAATATCATCCCGACGCCCAAAAGCGTAAATTCGACTAAAAGTGATTGGTTGCCATCATTTGAACTCTATTTTGAGCCTTTTGCCGAATTACAATTCGAGATAGTTCAGTTTTATTTGACTCAATCTAATCCTAAAATTTTGGACGATTATCATCAAGTATTTAGAGAAAATTTAGGTCTGCTTCCACTTGATAAATTCAAAGAGAAATTAGTTAAAGTGCTTTTTCCACAATATCAAACCGCTCAAAATATGGGTTTTTCGTACCCATTTATTTACAAAAAATGACTAATGAGTTTGCACATCTAACCGCCAAAGAACGAACAAGCCCCTCGCTTCCTGCACGAGTATTGCATGAACGGGGTCTGATTCAAGGACGGGTTTTGGATTTTGGTTGTGGCTTTGGCAAAGATGTTTCCTTTTTGACTTCCAAAGGAATAACGATTCAGGGGTATGACCCCTATTATTACCCCAACTATCCCGTCGAAAAATTTGATACTATTCTCTGTTTTTATGTGCTGAACGTGCTGTTTCCCGAAGAACAAAACCACGTTTTGATGCAAATAGCCAATTTGCTAAAACCCACTGGAAAAGCCTATTTTGCTGTTCGACGTGACATCTACAAAGACGGCTTTCGGACGCATCAACTACACGGAAAACCCACCTACCAATGTTCCGTAATACTTCCTTATAAATCTATTTTCCTGAACGAAAATACCGAATTTTACGAATATCAACATTTTAATCAAGTCAATGATATTCAAGCTATTTGCCCATTTTGCAAACCCAAGAAAGTACTAAAATTACTGACAGAGACCCCTCTTAGTTATGCTATTTTGGACGGTTATCCTATTGCCAAAGGACATTCGTTGGTAATCCCTAAACGGCACGTGGCCAACTATTTTGAATTGACTTTTGAGGAACAAAAAGACATTGTTCAAGCATCCAACTTTGTTCAAAAAATTCTTAGCAAAGAATATCGAACCAGTGATTTTACCGTGGGCATTAATGTAGGAAAAAATGCAGGCCAAAAAATGGCACATTCAAGCCTACACATTATTCCCCGCTATTCAAACGACTGCAAAAACCCAAACGGAGGTATTAGAAATATTTTGAAGTAAGGTTTTTCTATCAAAAACGATTTTTCGCATCTTTGCGTCGGTATAAACCTCAATCATACAGCCAATTCGATGAAAACAATCTCCTCTGCGCGTGTGCCGCTGATAGACGGCCTTCGGGGCTTTGCCCTACTCGGTATTATTTTGGCTCATTATGGCCGTTGGCACGACGGTTGGTCGCTGCCCCAAGAAGTCACGGCTGCGTACCAAAACGACACCCTCAGTCAAATCATTTGGACTTTTGACGGGATTTTCGTCACGGGCAAATTCTTCGCCTTTTTCTCTTTCTTGTTTGGGGTGAGTTTTGGGTTGATGTTGCTGCGTACCTCCGACAGTCGCGCCACTTTTTTGGGACGTTTTGCGTGGCGCATTGCCTTATTGGGCTTGATTGGGCTGTTGCATCACTTACATTGGGCGGGCGACATCCTGAGTATCTACGCCATAGTGGGCTTTGGGTTGCTGCTGTTTAGCGGAGCTTCCAATGCTGTGATTCTGACAGTCGCTATTTTGCTGATTCTCAACGTCCCCGCGCGTTTGCAAGACTTGTATTTTTCGATTCAAAAGATTGACTCCAACCAATTTTGGGGTGATATTTTTAGCGAAGAGAGCAGCAAGCAGTACCTCAAAGTGATCCGTGAAGGTAAATACACGCCTTTTGTACTGGAAAATTGGTCACTTTTTCCCAAAAAAATGATTTTCCAAATCAGCAGTGGGCGTTTGTACATCACTTTTGGATTTTTCTTGTTGGGCTTTTGGTTTGCCCGCAATCAGTTCCTTCAAAATTTTGACCAACACCGCCCTTTTTTCAAGAAGATGATGATACGCTCGGCAGTGGGTGCGTTGGCGATTATAGCGATTTTTTTAGGGCTTCAGTTTAGCGGCATTTTTTCGCCCACTTCGCCGCCTCCTGCGTGGTTGATGCCCCTATTTTCGACCTTGTTTGACCTCCTCAACGCTTGCATGGTCATGGTGTATGTAGCGGGGGTGTCGTTTTTGCTTTTGAAAAAAAGTTGGCAAAAAATCCTTGATTCGTTGGCCGCGATTGGCAAAATGGCACTCACGAGCTACCTCACCCAAACCGCCGTGGCGTGGTTTGTGTTTTTCGGGTTTGGGCTTGGTTTGTTGGGAAGAGTCTCTCCTGCCGTGGGTTACGGCATCGGAATAGGCGTATTCTTGTTACAAATCTTGCTGAGTCGGTTTTGGCTCAGTCGGTTCGCCCAAGGCCCCGTCGAGTGGCTCTGGCGCAGGTTGATTTATCTCTGGTAGCTCGGCCACTGATTCTTTGTCGGTTTCGTCAGCTTCTTCTTCCTCCTGCTCGTGCAAGCGCGGGAAAAACGTGCCTTGAAAAGCCAAGATGATACAAACACCGATGAAAATACAAGCATCGGCGATGTTGAAGATGGGCGTGGTATAGTACTGTCCGCCCCACACGGGGACCCAATCGGGAATGAAGCCCTCCCAAAAATCCACAAAAACCATGTCAATCACTTGCCCATGAAACCAAGGCGAAGGCGAACCAAAGGGGGCGTTGTTGAGCAAGACACCGTAAAAAATACTATCCACTAAGTTGCCAATTGCGCCCGCCAAAATCATGGACATGGCCCAAAGTAGGCCACTGGAAGCCCCTTTTTGGGCCAAACGGTACATATAAACCCCGATGAAGACCATCGCGCCTAAGCGGAACACCGTCAGGAAAAGTTTACCGTACTCGTGTTCGATTTGCATGCCAAACGCCATCCCCGGATTGGTGACGTAGTAGAGTTTGAACCAATCGCCTATCAAGCGAATCTGCCCCGCAAAGCCTTGCGTCATGTATTGATGAACGAGCAGCTTGGACGTTTGGTCTATGGCAATGAGCAGCAGTGCGAAAAGAAAATATCGAAGGGGGTTTTTGGGCGATTCGGTCATGGATGGAGTGGATGTGTCCGTTAGTTTTTTTGTCGTCTTTGGACTTCGTTTTTGATAAGCAGGTATTCGCGGCTACTTTGGCCCGCAATGGATTTATTTTCTTCGGCCCGACGAATCAAATACGGCATCACCGCTTCTACGGGACCGTAAGGTACGTATTTGGCCACGTTATAGCCCGCGTTGGAGAGATTGTACGAGATATTGTCGCTCATGCCCAAAAGTTGAGCAAACCAGATGTGAGGGTCGTTGTGGGGGATGTGTTTTTGGTCCATCAAATCGGCACAGTAGTGACAGCTGTATTCATTGTGCGTCCCGAGGCATATCGAAAGCACGTCGCGGTGTTCAAGGGCAAACTCAATGGCTTTGTTGAAGTCGTGGTCGGTGTCTTCTTTGGTGGCATGGATGGGGTCTTGATACTCGTTTTCGTAGGCGCGTTGGCGTTCTTTTTCAAAATACGCCCCCCGTACCAATTTGGCCCCGAGCAAATACCCCTCTACTTTGGCTTCGTGCGTGGCTTTTTTGAGGTTTTCGAGCATATCGCGGCGGTAGAGTTGGAAAGTGTTATAGACCACGGGGTGAGTGGTGTTGTATTTTTGCATGGCTTTGTAGGCCAACTCGTCTATTACATCTTGAATCCAACTTTCTTCGGCGTCAATAAAAATCTTGACGTTCAAATCGTGCGCCCGTTGGCAAAGTGTATCCACTCGCGCTGCGATGCGTTGGTAGGCTTCTTGCTCGGGGCTGTCGAGGTCGGCCCCCGTTTGGATTTTTTCCATCAACTCCGCCGAACCGATACCCGTCACTTTAAAAACCGAAAACGGAATCGCGTCTTGGTCTTGACTTGCTTTTTCGATGGTGAGCAAAATCTCCTTGACGGTACGCTCAAAGCTCTTTTCGTCGTCTTCGCCCTCTACCGAATAATCCAAGATAGTGCCTATCCGCGATTTTGCTAAATGATGTATCGTTTTGCTACATTCTTGGATATCTTCACCCCCGCAAAACTGCCCAAAAAGGGTATTTTTGATGATTCCCTTGACGGGCAAACGCAATAAAAGTGAGAGTTTT